>CAMKRB010000170.1 GCA_946415045.1 uncultured Myxococcales bacterium | reverse complement strand
AGATTTCCTCTTTAATTGGACATTATATGAAATCACATGCATTTTTTAAGCTTGGGCTGCTGGTTGCCTGTCTGACGCTTGGCTGTACAGACGATGCACTCCGTGAGGCGTCTCCAGTCAACAATGGCAACAACAATAATAACAACAACAATAATAATACCGACGAGAATGGCTGCAAACCAGGTGAGAAATTCATCCTGGACACATGCTATGATCAGTCTGCGTGCCAACCTGCCTGCACCGATGATTTGGTGTGTAAAAACGGCAGATGTTACATGTGTACCAGCACCAAGTGCTATTTCGTCAATCAGGACCCTGGAAACAACAACAACAAGACGTGTGAAGACAGCAGCAATTGCAGCGGCGAAGAGGAATGTATCGAAGGACGCTGCGTCGTCAATGCCGACGAGGATTGCGATCCCAAGTGCAGCGATAACGAAGTCTGCGTCAACCATAAATGCAAAAGCCAAACCCTGTTGTGGTCGCTCTGCCGAAACGACGGCGACTGCGGCGTCGGCAAATGTCTTTTCTACATCCGTCCATCGCGGGAAATGACTTATCAGGGCATCACCTACGGCACCGAAACACAGACAAATATTCCCGTCAGTCTGCTGGATCCACGCATCAATGTCGCCTATTACAATCGCACGCACACCCTCAATGCCGCCCCCAATGAGGAAATTGGTATCTGTTCAACCGACTGTACCCGGAATGCAGATGCCTGCGGCCCCAACTGGACTTGCCAGATCGTTATAAGAGGCGACGCCACCTATCCCATTCTCAAGTCCGCAACAGACGATCCCGATAATCCTGATAATCCCGATAATCCAGACAATCCCGATAATCCAGACAATCCCGACGATCCAGACAATCCCGACGATCCCGATAATCCCGATAATCCCGATAATCCCGACAATCCAGACGTTCCCGACAATCCCGACGATCCCGTCGATCCCCCAGTTCCGGCTGGCGTGACGCTTCCGTTTGAACTGTCTGCAAAAGAAATGGATACAAGCGGCTTTTCAGCCATCTGCCGCCCGCTGATGACGAATGCAATCGTCGAAGATACGCCCTATAGTGCACAGTTCTGCGGAAACAATGCGTCCAAATGCGAGGCATCGGGCAATGTTTTCTATAACGGCGAATGTCTTGAACGTTGCGAATCTGCGGGTTTCGAGTGTCCCTATGCGTTCACGTGCACTGCGGTCGAGAACAATGGCGAATCGGCAAACGTCTGCATGCCCAATGCGGGAACATGCAATGTCTGTTACGACAACGACGGAGATGGCATGGGATATGGTCACTGCCCCAAACCAGGCGAGGACTGCAACGACAACGATGCCAATATCTACTACAACAAACCCCTCACATGCGATGACATCGTTGGTGATGATGGTTCCACGATATACGAGGATCACAACTGCAACGGCCTCATCGATTTCTTCGAGCTGATTGGCACATTTGATAACTGTTCGCACTGCGGAAAAGGCTGCACAGTCCCCGAGAACAACAAGGGACTGGAAGTGAGCTGCATCGTCGCAGACGAATTTAACACCCTGCCGCAAGACTGGCGCAAGACGGCAACCCCCGAAACAGTTTTACCGGAATTTATGTGCAAAGAACAATGCCAATTTGGTTACGGCAATTGCGACGGGAAAGCCACATGCCAGACGAGACTGCTCAGCCCAGCTGCGCTGACTGCCGCTGAACTCAATAACGATTACAAAAACAGTATCCGGGCATCCTGGGTTGTTGCCTCCACTGCGTCTGCCTCGCTCTATGTCAACGACAATGACGGGGATGGATTCCCAACGCAGGCGCTTGAGAACAGCCGAAATGCCGGTGAAATTGTCCTGGACAAAGACAATACGTTGATTTGCTGCGGCAGCAACACCATAAACGGCCCGAATACCTGTTATACAGCCGATAAAAACTGGACCACCACCACCAGATCTGCAGACGACAAATATATCAAGGTTGCAGACGCCAAAGTCAGTGATCCTGGCAGTTACGATATCGACGACGCGGATGACACGATAAACCCGAACGCCATTGAGAAATGTGACGGCATAGATAACGACGGATCAACGATTGTCACCAAGCAGACCGATAGCTGCAAGGAATTCTGCTCGAAGTGTGAAAATGCGGCGATTTGTTATTGTGAGAATCGCACCATGAAGGATGGCGTCTGCACAAAAGTCGATTCAATTTCCAGCTGTCATCCCCTCTATGAAGAAGGTCGCTACAGGGTCAATTCCTACTGTGATTCAAGTGTAGATGGCAGTTACGAGACAACGCCATACGTCGATACCTACAATCACAGCAGTGAGCATTTCTTTGGAGACAAATGCGACATCCGTAACGAAGTACACGAGGTATGCAACCATAATGGCGAAACCGTTTGCGACGGTTCGAATCAGATGCTTACATGTAAATCAACGACTCCCAACGCGGAGTCAGACGGCCTGATTTCGAATAATTTCGCAATCAACCAGCTCGACGACAACTGTGACGGTGAACTGGATGAGCAGGCAGTTGTGCCATGCCTCATCAAAGCCAAGACAGAGCATACCCAAATGGAAATGGGTGTGACGAACAAGGGCTGTCCGGATAGTAACCCGATGTGCAGTTTTGTCGCTTATCCAAGCGATAAAGATTATTATAATATGTTTCGAATGGATAAAGAAAATAACATCCTCAATGTGGACGGTTCACTGAACATTTGCCGTATCGGTGTGATTCACAGAGAATATTCCGACGCAAACAAGGATGGAGATTTCTATAATCCGATCTGCAGGTCTGTTTATAAAGCCAGGGCGTATGATTTCTATGGAGATGGCATTGATTCCAACTGTGATGGTGTAGACTACGATTTATATCACACCGTGTTTGTAGAAGTGGCTGCGCAAAGCGTATCGCAGGGCAACGACAACAGTGCAACCAGATGTAAATATGATAGAGATAAAAAAGTTGCATTTCCGTGCAAGACCATCAACTATACAATACAGCAAGCAGCTCATTTTGGTGACAGCGGTAATGGTATCAATGCATATTCAGATATTTTCCTAACAGCACAGAATTCACTTATCATAACCGAACCCATCAAGATCCCGAATACGAATGCAGCACAAACCGCACTTGCAAAGTATTCCGTCTTGCCCGAGACCCAAAAAGACGCAGAGGGCGAGGTATTGCATAACGGTCATATCACATCGCGATGGCGCCTGCACCAGCGGCTTGTTGAAGTATATAAAAACGCTCCAAATATGGTTAATCAATATCTATACGCATTTGATGAAGAAAAGAATGAAACTATAACTGATAGCTCGGGTACACATACAGTGTCTACCTATTCACGTCCGGAATTAACAGAAAAGAATCAGCCTGATGAATATATCCGAATCTATGGTGGCTTTACGCGTGACTATTCAATAGGTGATATATGGCTGCCCACAACAACGAATACGACCATAGATTATGCAGTACCGAGTATTTCGAGTGCATACTACAACATGATTCAGCCGGATTCAAACACCTCGAACAGACTCTCTCTGTTGCTTCAGAACCTCACACTCACCATGACATCCGCTCAGGAAAGAATTACCAACATTGCCTACCGTTCCGGCGTGACATTTGTTGGAATCAATGCCATGAACGGCGTGGACAATCTCACCATGAAGAATGTGAATCTGAACGTAACTGCACCAAAGGGCTATTCCTATTCCACCTCCACACGTTCAACCGACGGTGCGAATCAGAGCCAAAATGGAGCCAATGGCGTCCTGATAGATGATGACAGTAAAGACCTAAGCGGTTATTATAGGAATTATGATAATAATGCATGCAATAGCACAGTAAAATGTAATGTCCGAGGTGATGCCGGACGCGGCGGATGTGGTGGTCTCGTACAATGTGACAGTTATAAATACAAATATCAGAATGGAAAACAAGGGCAAACCATGACATATTCAGTCTTAGGCGGCTGGGGGGCCTCGGGAGACTGCTATACCGACGGCAATCACAATTGCAAAAGTGATCAAGACTGGAACGGATTTTTGATGGGGTATGGCGGTAACGGCGGTAGTGCCGGTACACAGGGAAAAACGTCGAGCATCACGCTGAGTTTTACGACGGCAACAAACAGTGCCTATGGCAATAAGTATTTATATATCAATAGCAATCCGAGTAGTGGGGATGGTGAAGCCGGCTATAATGGCGGCGGCGGCGGCGGCGGTTTTGTGTACCGTTGCTACAGTGCCTCAAGCATCGTCATTAACAACAATTTTGTATCATCCGGTGCCGGCGGAAACGGTGGTTGCGCAGGTGCAGGCGGTAAGGCCGGAGGAACCGGCGGCTCAGCCATCGGTGTCGTTATCAGCAACAATAAATCGCATACCGCCAAAATTAACCTCAAACAAACACTTGTTACTGTGACCAATGGAGATGGCGGCTTGCCTACTGCAGGAGGCAATGGCGGTAAAGGCAGCAAAAGTGGTTATGGCGAGTACTATACCCATAATTATCAGTGCCAGCGTTCCACCGGCGGCGGCGGCGGTGGCGGTGGCGGTGCGGGTGGTACCGGAGCTGGCGGTCACGCCGGAGCCGCTTACCCATACGCGATTACCTGCACCGATTCGCAAGACACCATCAGCCGAACGGATCTAACCACCCTCGTCAAATGTGGTTTTGAATTTCCGTATGATTTTATCATCAGTAATGCCTCTTCTTATGGAAAGCAGGAGCTCAAGGGGAAGAATGGCATCGTCCAGCCAAATGGCTCGGCCGGCGGCAAAGGAGAAGGCGGTCAATATGACAGTTCACAGGGGGCAACAAGGAATGGTGGTGCTGGCGGCAAAGCTGCAACAATCAGCACTGTTGCTCCAACAGATAACGATATCGATTATAGCTGCAGGCTGGATGGTACCAAAAACGGTCCGGCAGTTGTAGTTCATACGTTCTAGTATTGAAGGTTCCACCTTCTCTTACCCAGCCTCCGAATCTCCCGCCCCATTGGGGCGGGGGATGCTGGAACGCAAGCCATCAGCTATCCGCTGTCAGCCATGAATGCATTTCGCTTCGCTGGATTCGAATTCAATCCTGTTCGCTGGATTCGAATTCAATCCTGAACCGCGGTTTAATCCGAATACAACAGCTTCTGTCTTTTGAAACAACCATCAGTTGATTCTCATCCGCATTTACAGAAGATACATTGCACAGCGTTAAATCAAGATTATCATAATAGCGACGATGTAAATCGGCGTGGGCTTGCATTATATAAACGCAGCTTCACCCGATCTTCGTATACAAAGAAAGCAGCGCTCAAATGCAGATCGTTATCCAAATCCATTTGGAAATCCCAGATACCTTCTGCCAAATCGAAATAAGGCGAAGGCCGGGAATCGAAGAATGATATGAGCGATTCGAGTGAGATATCCATAGTGTCATAAGCCTCGCGAAACCAAAGGATTCATTTATTCAGTACAACAAAAAAGCCAGGCCCGAGGGCCTGGCTGTAATTTGAAAAATACTAAAAATTAATCATCGGCCTTATAGAAATCGGTTCGATGAATTTTCGGAAGATTAGCCTTATTTCTTGCCGTTTCATAATTTTGACCGCGGTAAACCACCTTGTCCCCCTTATCACCGGCTTCGATAACAACAAATGTTTCAACAACAGCGGTTACCACCTGTCCCTGATCATTGGTATATTTATCTCCCGGCTTATAGGTCCTAAGTGTATATTTACCATATTTATGAGCAGGCTTTGCGGTTCTTTCAGCTTTTAGTGCAGCTTTCTCTTTATCCTTCTCAGTTTTTTCATCGTGCTTATCTAAGCCATCCCAAATTGTATCCGTGATTCCACTCCAAGCCTCTCTACGCTTGTCAGCCTTATCATCAGCCGACAGGGAGCGATCGGTTTGTTTACCGACGTAGTCCTGAACATGTGTATCAAAATACCTGTGTTTATACTCATCGTAATCCATGGGAGTACCCCCATTGTTACGTTTTTCAATACAATACTCATTATACTGATCATATTCTAACGTACCGCGCAGTCCTCTGCCACCGGTTTCATCTGCTTTCTCTTTGTATTTTTCAGATCCGACTTCAGATAACGCATTTTCAAGCCCATGGGAAATACGCCATGTATCAAATTCTTTGTTTTCCGAAGTCTTACCTTTTTCAAGATTTTTATTCAGCTCCTTGGTATATGCAGCAGACTCTTCTTTTAATTCCGCATTTGTTGGTCCATCACCAATATTAATACCATCAATACCTAACGTACCATTCTTATCTCCATTGAGTACCTTAGCTGCATTTGTTGAGAATTCACCCACAGACTGTAATCCCATAAGAGCTTTATTATCTCTTTTATGGTTAGGCTTGTCAGCATTATCCTTCAATTCATAAGACATGTGGCGTCCCCATGTGCCTGCTTTTGTATTCACATCGCTATGGGCAATCTTCTTGCCCATATCACTGTTGGCAATATCTTTGGCTTTATTCTCAATCTTTTTGTCGAGTTCATTTTCTTTCTTTGTGATTGCACTATTAGCCTTACCAATCTTAGAATTCTCAATTTTTGATTTAAGCGGTTTGAGAACCCGATCGAGAAGTCCGGAAACTTTCTTACGAAGTTTCATGATCACGCCCTGAATCTTTTCGGCGACATTGATACCGCAAAGTCTGAGCAACATATCGATGAGAAGTGGAACTGCCTGACAAATTGCAGCTTCGGTTGCGGCGGCCACAGACGAAGTATCGCCCTGCGCAGCACTACCGAGTACATTGATAAGTGCTGTTGCCAGTGAACTGATGGCAGAGAGATTGTTGCGAACGAACTGAATCAAATCCCACGCGGCCTTGAGTGCCATAATGATGCCGCTGGCGGGCGTTGCGAGCATTGCGAGTTTCTCAATACCTTTCTTGGCAGCCTCCACAGCGATTGTTTTTAAGGCTTCCATCAGGATTTCTTTAACGATATCGCCTGCGTGGTCCTTCATCTGGCTAACGAAATAGCCAATACCGCTATTTTTTATGCCATCCATCGTATTCTGAATGAAGTCCCATTCATTCTTATCTTTCTGTTCACCTGGCTTGGTCTCATCAACCTTATTCTTAGTTTCCTGATCTTTTTTAACATCCTTGGCTGCATCATTGAATGAGCCTGCGACGGTTTTGCCAATGCCCCAGAGTTTGTCGAGGCCAAGCGTTTTCATAATGCTGTCGATATCGATACCAATCAGCTGCAAACCGAATTTAAGGAATCCCTGAACCGAGAATTCTTCTGGCAACTGTACACCGCTGGCACCGAGCCACAGATTGAGCAAATTCTTAGCAATCTGCAACAAATTGCCGGGCATATTCTTCGCGAAGTTTTTAAAGCCCTGAACAAACCCCTTAGCCAATGCACCAAAGAATCGGCCAGGATGATGAATGATCTCTTTTGCGGCAGCAAGCGCATTCGCAAAGATGCTTGGATCAACACCTGCGAGTTCCATCGCCTTTTTGAGCATGAACAGGAAGATGTTGCCGAGTGCGGACAGGACTTTCTTAATTGCGGCGAGTGCCTTATCGTACTGTTCTTTGAGCCATTTGCCGATCGCGCTGATGGCGGCTTTGAAAGCCGTGACCAGAGCTTCGATTTTGGCAACGACTTTATCGACGAGCTGATTGATCTTGTCGGTCACCTTATCGATGGCTTTATTCACGAGTTCGATCAGTTTGTTTGCGAATTTATCGAGATACTGTTTAAGCTTCTCGGTGCATTTTTTCAGTTTTGCGCCCAGATCCTTA
>CAMKRB010000169.1 GCA_946415045.1 uncultured Myxococcales bacterium | reverse complement strand
CCTGTTTTTTACATCCGGCTCGAGCATTTTTCGAAGCGTATTCACGAGCTCAGGCTTCTGCGATTGCATTTCGGGCTCAAAAATCAGGCGGAAATCCCTGGTCGGCAATGTGGCCGGAGATTTTCCCGAAAACAGTTCAACCGCAACAGCGGCGAGTGAATAGATATCGCTGGCAGGCGATGGCTTTCCCATCAATTGTTCCGGTGGCATGTAGCCGTATGTGCCGGCAACCGTCGATCCGCCGCTCTGTACCTGCGGATTCGCCACCGCGCCAAAATCGATAAGCGTTACGCGATACCCCCCATCTGTCGGCGTGAGCATGAGGTTCGATGGCTTGATGTCGCGATGGATAACGGGAACTGGCTGGCTTTGCAGCTGACCAAGAATCGTCAGCATCTGAATGATGATATCATAAACTTCAGCAGTGCTGAATCGATGGCCTGCTTTGAGCATGGTTGCAAGCGATTCGCCTTCGATATATTCCTGCACGAGATAAGAGCATGGCGGCTTGTCTTCCAGGCACTCGATCGCTTCGTAAAAATGGGCGACCCCCTGAATATTTAAGGACGACAGGATCGCAGCTTCACGGTGGAACAACTCGTATTCTTTCCAGTTAGAGACCGAGTCGATATCGAGCTGTTTGATGGCAACTTTTTGATTATCGCTCAATCGGTTGGCAAGATACACTTTTGCCTGCGCACCTTCGCCGATCTTGCGGATAAACTCGAACCGATCGGACAGCGATGGAGGCGTCGGAATATGCCCGGAGGCATTCAGCTCTTGGTGATTGGGCTGGGAATTTTTCCTGGATGCCTCTGAAATCTCCTGAGATTCGGAATCTGTCTTTTCTTTGCAATCTGCCATACGACGTTGTTTTGCTAAGTCGATGTTACACAAACGGTTGCAAACTATCCCAAAAAGTATAGGAAATCTATAGATTTCCTGCAGTTCTTTTTGACGGCTTGCGCCGTAAGCACTTTATTTCGCGGCTACGCGCCGCACGCGGTTAGGGGGCGTGCCACCGCGCACGCCCCCTAACAACCCCCGCGCGGCCGGGGGAGAGCCCCCGGTCCCCCCAGCTTTAGTTCTATGTAATTTGCATTGCGACGCTAAAACGCCATCCATGGCGTTGTACCGTCGCCCCGCCGACGTCGTGTCGGCGGGAAGGATCTGGGCTCATCAGGACGGCCTGCGGCCGTATGTGGCTAATGTGCAGGATAAGCATAGATTTCCTGCACAAATATAATTTATGAATTTTTAGTCGCGATGATTGCCACGCCTGTTCCCGCAACATTTTGCAGGATGATATCGCCGATTTTAACGGGTGCAACGGCATGTGTGCGGTGGATCTCGTCCATCACATCCATGATCTTGTCTTTTGGAACCTCGGATGCGGTTTTAACCGAGACTCGGGGATAGTGCACCTCGTTAGACGGGTGGGCGTTTTTATCGGAGAGAACGGCGACTGAACTCGTCACGATACGCATGGGGCTGACGACTTCTTTACGTGCGTAATTATCGCCTATTTTGCATGAATTGCCTTTCACAGAAACGACGGTGCCATTTTCGATATCGACGGAGATCTGGCATCCCATCGGGCATCCGATACAGGTGAGTTCTTTTGTTTCCATTGGATTTCCTCGATATGACAGACTATTCGCTTTCGACGGCAATGGTGATGTTCCGGATGTTGCTGAACGACTGAAGCTGGGATTTTTTCAGCACGGCCTGTTCCATTTCGCCCGGAGCCATGATGCGCTTTTTTTGATGAATGATGCGGGTATCGTCGATATAGACGTTGATATAGTGATTTTGGAAAACATTGGCGACTCGGAATCGCACGATGGTGCTGTCGGTCATGCGATCGATATCGATACTGGTGGGAACGGTGTAGCGAACGCCGCCTTTGGTGATGACGTGAACGACCTTGTGATTGGTGATGTCATCGGATTGACTGGAGACGAAAGCAGCAGCAGCGCGTCCGGCGCGTCCGGCTTCTTCCGATACGAAATCGACCAGATCATGGACGTGCAGAACATTTCCACAGGCAAAGATGCCTGGGACGCTGGTTTCGAAATTTTCGGCAACGAAAGGCCCATTTGTGATGGGATTGATATCGATGCCGACATTGCGGGACAATTCGTTTTCGGGGATAAGACCGGTAGAGAGCATGAGTGTATCGCAGTCGTAGTCGGTTTCAGTTCCCGGAATTGGCTTGAAACGGTCATCCACCTTTGCAATGGTGACGCCTTCCACTCGCTGTTTACCTCTGATATCGACGACGGTATGCGACAGCAGAAGGGGAATGTTGTAGTCGTTGAGGCACTGTACGATGTTGCGCTTGAGACCGCCGGAATAGGGCATGAGTTCAGCCACGCACAGGACTTTTGCGCCTTCAAGAGTCATACGGCGAGCCATGATAAGCCCGATATCGCCGCTGCCGAGAATGACGATGCGTTTTCCGGGCATATAACCTTCGATGTTGACGAGCCGCTGTGCAGTACCTGCCGAAAAGATGCCTGCGGGCCGAAATCCGGGGATATTGAGTGCGCCGCGCGGACGCTCGCGGCATCCCATGGCCAGAATGACCGCACCTGCGGCAATCGACATCATACCGTCCTGACGGTTCATGGCAGTGACCGTGCGGTCGGCTGCGATATCGAGCACCATGGTGTTGAGTTTGAATTCGATGTTTCGCGAGCGCACCTGGTCGATAAAACGCGCCGCATATTCGGGGCCGGTGAGTTCTTCTTTGAATGTGTGCAGCCCAAAACCGTTGTGGATGCACTGGTTCAGAATGCCGCCCAGTTCTGAATCACGCTCGAGAATCAGAATGCGTTCACAGCCGGCATCCCTGGCTGCAACAGCAGCCGCCAGTCCAGCCGGTCCCCCGCCGACGATTACAACATCGTATGAATTCATCTTTGCAAAGCCTCCCAATATCGCCGTCATCCTGTGACGTACACCGATCGCAGACAAATCAAGGATTTTAACGGAATATAGTGAAACTGGCAAGCATTGCATTAGGCGGGGAAGACGCCCCGGGAAAAATAATTTGCATGTATGGGACTTGCGAAAGCGTTTTGTGTGTTTGATATTGTGTGGTTTGTTGCCGTATCATCTTCATCACGGCAGGCATGAACCTTCATTCATTATTGGGAAATACGCATGGATTATAATTCAAACCCAATGCTCAAGAGCGGGATGAGAAAAATAGCATGGATTCTGTTTGGCTGGCTGATACTTGAAATCGCCTGTTTTATTGTTGCCGGCTATTTCATTGGTGGGTGGAATGTGTTCTGGATTCAGTTTGGCACACTGATTCTTGGATATATTCTCAAGCCATCCAAAACAAAACCGTCAGCGGGTGGATTGCCTATGATGGGCGGGATTCCGTCAGGCCGTGGGATTGCTTCGACCATGCTGATGATTCCAGGGTTTATTACCGATGTGATTGGTCTTTTGATGCTGATTCCGCCGGTGCGCGGATTGGCGATTGGACTGATCACGCGCAGAATGATGCCGAAAGCGACTGCCGGTATGTTTGGCGGCGGTCTTGGGGATATGTTCAGCCAGATGGATCCCGCGCTGCTTGAAAAGATGGCGCAGCAATACGGCAATCTGAATGGTGGGCAGGGGGCCAGTGAACCCGGGACGCGTAAAAAGCGAAAAGCAAGAGTGCATAAGGACGTGATCGATGTCGATGCCGAAGTTCAGGGGCAAAAACGCAGGGAAACGCACGCTGAGGTCGTGCGCCCGGCATCCCGGCAGCCCAAAGCGCTGAGTGAAGACATCATCGATGTAAATTACGAAATTGAGCAATAAGCCCTTGAGTTTGCGTGGATAATCTGCAAGTAATACGGTCGCGTACTTTGTTGTTACGATTGGTATTATTCCGGAGGATCCATGCGACGCAACAAGTTTTTTTGGGGCTGTCTGGCTGCATCAGTATGTGCACTTTGCTCTTCGACTGCGATAGCAGAATTGCCTTGCGGCTCATTTAATCAGAATGGATCATCGGTGGATTTGCCCGATGATTTGGATGAAATCAGCGGTCTGGCGGTGAGCCATTCCAATCCAGAATATCTGTGGGCGATTAATGATTCGCTTGGTGTTCCGGAGCTCTTTTTGATCAACCGCAGCGGCAAAATCATGCGGATTTATCGTCTGCGCAATACGTCCAACATTGACTGGGAAGATATTGCCGTTGGCCCGTGTGAACCGTGGGGGACTAAAAGCTGTATTTATATTGGAGATACAGGCAACAACAAGTTTACGCGCACAGACCAGCGCGTGCATGTGGTTGAAGAGCCCGATGTATCGCAGGTGACGAGTGCATCGGGTTCGAAGATAAAAATCGACATATTGCATTCGTGGGCAGTCAAGTATCCGGCATCGGATGAAGGACCGGATTTGGCCAACCCCGATGCTGAATCGCTGATGGTTCATCCCATAAGCGGCGATATCTACATCGTTTCAAAGCATTCTGAAGGTGGATTTCAGCGGCTCTACCAGATGACGCGGGGAGGCGCGCATGCCGGGGAACTCACGATGCTTGCCACGCACCAGTTTAAAAGCACCCTGAGCCCGCTTGCGTTTGTTCCAATGTGGAACGCGACGACTTCGGCTGATTTTGCACCCAACGGTCAAAAATTTGCCGTGTATACCTATGCAGCTGTCTATGAGTATGATTTGGCAGCATACCAGGATATTGCCGAGGCGTTTAAACATCCGAATGAACGCTTTGCAAGCGCTGAGCTGCAGGGCGAATCGATTACCTATGATACCGATGGCAAATCGCTGATTACAGCGGCAGAAGGGACAGGCGGCGTGGCTCAGATGGATTTCTTTGCATGCGTTGCGAATGATGGTTATGTCGAACCGGAGCCCATCCAACCGCCCGATCCGATGCCTGTGTTTGAGTCCGAGCCCGAACCAATTTATGGCTGCATTCCCGAAGAATTTCACGAATACGATGACTCCTGCGAAGCCGATACCTGGAAGCATTGTGGAAGTCATGACAAGAATTGCAGAAAAACCATCCCTCATCTGACTTCCGGAGCATGTTACAATAAGCAATGTGTGGCGCAGGAATGTAAAGATGACTATGTGCCATCCGAAACCGGTGATGTATGCATTTGTCCAGCAAATGCCCATGAATACGAGAACGCGTGTGAAGCCGACAGCGTTGAGCATTGCGGTACGCACGGACATCTGTGTTCGGGCGACATCCATTTGTGGCAAGCCGGTGAATGCCGCGACAAGCAATGTATTGTGACGGCTTGCGGGGATGGTTTTGAGCCGTCTTTGTCGGGGGATGCGTGCGTGTGTGTGGCGGAAACACACCATTTGAACGGCAATTTGTGCGAAGCCGACAGCGCCGATAATTGCGGTGCAGCAGGCAATGCATGCAGCGATGTGGTGGACAACTGGAAAGAAGGCGAATGCCGCGACAAGCAATGCGTTGTTTCGGTTTGTGACAACGCCTTTGAACCTTCTGCAAGTGGCGATGCATGTGTTTGTCCGGCCGAAACCCATCATTTAAGCGGCGATGTGTGCGAGCCGGATGCACTTGAAAACTGTGGTGCGCACGATGTGAACTGCCGGAATACCGTGAAAAACTGGCAGGATGGTGAATGCAGCAACAAACAGTGTGTTGTTTCGGCCTGTGCCAATAGTTTTGTGCCGTCCAACGCACATGATGCATGCGTATGTCCGGCAGAAACGCATCACGTGAGCGGCAATATATGCGAGGCGGATTCGCTTGAAAATTGCGGTGATCACGGCGTGAACTGTGCGGATCGCATCGAGCATTGGAGTGCAGGCGAATGCCGCAGCAAACAATGCGTCGTGACTGCCTGTGCGGACGGGTATGATTTGTCCGACAATGCCTGTGTGAAGACGACAGTGCCGGATCCCCAGAAACCAGAACCGTTAGACCCGGAGAATCCGGATCCGGCGGCAGCGCAGAATGACGGCAAAGCGAGCAAGGATTCGTGCAGCGCGATGGTAATGCATCCTTCGTTGCCGACAGGATTTGGGGCATTGTGGATGCTGGGTCTGGCAGGACTTTGGTGTGTACGTCGTCGTCGCAATCAGCTGTAACGTTTTGGGGTGCAAAAGCGCCGCGTATTGGCGAGCCAATAGCGGCGCAGGGGGCGCGGCGTAGCGAGCTGTGGCAGAGACGCGGACTGCCGGGAATGTGTCTGAAATACAGGCAGGAAGCGCATCACAGCGAGGTAGACGCGCGGGGGATGTGCCCCCGCTAAAAAAACACGCAAAAGATTGTCAAAAATGGTGATTTTGGGGTAAAGTAAAAAATGCATTGCACGCAGTGAAAATAGCTGCATAAGGTGCGTGCAGATTTTTGAGCACTTTTTTTGGAACAACAGATTCATGGCGCATAAATCAGGAACAGGTCGGTACGTCTTAAAATTCATCTCAGGAAGGTACCAGGGGGGTGAATTTGCACTCGATATGAACAAAGAGCTCATTATTGGGCGCAGCAGCGAGCTTGAGATGGTGCTGATAGAAGACATGGTGAGCCGTCATCACGCCAAGATAACGACGACCGAGGATGAAATCACGATCGAAGACTTGGGCAGTACGAACGGCACCTTTGTTAACGGCGAAAAGATTACCAAATGCAAGCTCAAAGAAGGCGATCGCATTCTGATTGGTACGTCGATCATTAAGCTTGTATTTGAAGAATTCGATGCAAGTCAGCCGCCACCGCCGCCAATGAGCTCGGTGCTTGCAGGCGAGGCGCTTGTCGAGGTCGAGGAAAAACCGGTGCTGTCGCTTTCGTCAGGTGCGGCCAAACGCGTGGCTCAGCATGGCGCGACCAGCCATGGCAACACGCAGTCGGGCGTGCTTTCCGGCGTGATCGACCAGGTGCCGCTCCCCGATTTGCTCCAGCTTTTCGGCGCATCCAAGAAAACCGGCGGTCTGTTTATTACGACGCCCGCGGGCACCGAAGGCATCATCTATCTGCGCGAAGGACGCGTGTATGGTGCTGTGATTAACCACAATTACGACGTTCCCGTCGAAAAATCGGTCTACCGCATCATGGCGTGGACATCGGGCAACTTCCTGCTCGATACGTCCGCATCCTATGATTTCAAAGAGCCTATCAACGAAACCGTCGAATCGATGATGATGGAGTCGATGCGTATCATCGACGAAACGCACGCCATCGGTGACGATGTGCCGCCATATGACGCCATCTTCCGCATCGATATTCCCATCGTTCCAAAGCTGCGCGACCTCAGCCCCGAACAGCTCGATATCTTCCAGCTGGCTCTGAACGAGGCAACGATGGAATACATCCTCAACAACAGCACCATGGACGATATCGAAACGACGAAGGCTGTGGTGCATCTGCTGCGAAACAAATACATGGTTCTGGCCAATCCGGATTAATTCTCAATATTGGGTTTTACAGGGCGCAGTGTTTGCGCCCTTTTTTTATATAAATAAAGGAGTTTTGGTATGGCACTCATCAAGGATATTCAGGAACAGGTCAAGGACGCGATGAAATCGCACGACGATCAGCGCCGCGACGCGCTGCGCCTGATTCTGAACGCGCTCAAAACCGAGGAAAAAGAAAAACGCGTTGAACTGACGCCCGAAATGGAAATCGCGATTCTGACCAGCGAGGCTAAAAAACGCCGCGAAGCCATCGAATCTTACGAAACCGCCGGCAGCCCCGAACGCGCTGAAAAAGAAAAATACGAACTCGCACTCATCCAGGGCTTTTTGCCCGAAGCCATGAGCGAGGATGAAGTCAAAAAAATCATCGAAGATCTCA
>CAMKRB010000168.1 GCA_946415045.1 uncultured Myxococcales bacterium | reverse complement strand
GCCCAAAATCGACAGTCCGCTCGACAGCCGTGGAATCTATAAACCAGCCGACCAGACCATCTATGGCGCTGTCGCTCCGATAAAGTATCAGCTGCTCTCACAGAATGACAGGGAAACCAGGATTTATGTGCCCAATATGATGTCTCTTGATATTGAGCGCTTTGTACAAACCTACTTTCCCAATCAGAAAGTCACGCACTATGCTGTTTCGGGAAAATTTGAGATTTCTCCCGAGCTAAGTGAAGATGCCGTGAATTCCGATGGCCGCTTGCCCAATGGGGATTCCGGTGAACAAGCCGCACCAAAGCTGGTTCACATCACCATAAAATGGCAGCGGGATCACAATCGGTTTGAGTGGACTTATGAGAACCCGGATTACAAAGCACCGGAACCGGATAACACGAAACCCTCCAAATCCTGCGCAACTTGCCGGATGGCCGCCGCCGGAACAACCAATCCACAACCTGACGCTGCGCCTGCTGAAAATTCCGACACACCACAGGTCGAGTACAAAGACGATACCCTGGTGGATAAGGAAAAGTTGCCGCCTCTGAAACAGGCTATTCCCAAAGAACCTCAGGAAATCAAGCTTAAAGATCCCCAGCCTGTGCTCAAAAAAGCCGATGTTCCCTTTGAACCGAAGCTTCTTGTTAAGGAACCTGAACTCACAAAGCAGAAGGAAACCAAATGAAATCAACGAATCTATTCTTAGTCGCGGCAATGGCTCTTGCGTTGGGTTACACCGGTCTTCATACATCCCACTCTGCATTTGCTGATGTCCCAAAGCCCACGCCATCGCTTTCAGTGCTCGAACCTGATGAGCATTTCGTTCTGGAATCCGGGACATCTCAGACCTTTGCTGTGGCCTTGTCGGAACAGCCGGAATCCAAGGTGATTGTCAAGGTCATCGTAACCGATACGACCGAAGCCAAAGTCGATGTCACCGAGCTCGAGTTTTTGCGCGAGAACTGGAACGATCCGCAGATGGTGACAGTGACCGGACTGGACGATAAAGAGGTCGATGGCAACGTCAAATTCGAAGTTCAGCTCAAACTCGATTACACCAAAGACAAACGCTACAAATCGCTTCCGACGTATTCACTGGCTTTCGAAAATATTGACGACGATGCATCCATGGCCTCGATCGTTTCGAATGCCATATTCAAAAAATCCCCGAAATCCGGTGAGAAAGTGAGAATCCGTTTCGTCACGGCCAATACGACAACCGGCGAGGATCAGTCGTACGACAATGGCGAAGGGATCCGGATTTTCAAGGCGCTCAAGCCGGATATCGTGCTGATTCAGGAATTCAACTACAACAAAAATAGCATCAAGAGTTTTGTTACCAGCACTTTTGGCAAGGAATACCAGTTTCACCGCGGCACGGGAACGATCCCCAACGGCATCATTTCCAAATATCCCATCATCGAATCGGGTGGCTGGAAATCCAACATGGTGAAGAATCGCGACTGGGACTGGGCCGTGATCGATATCCCTGGGGATCGCGATTTGCTCGTCGTCAGTGTTCACCTCTATACGCAGGACAACGAACCCGAAATGGGACCGATTCGTCAGAACATCGAAAACAAGATAAAAAAAGACAACAAGAATTACTACGTCATGCTTGGCGGTGATTTCAATCAGTCCAGCTGGGATCCGATTCGCCGGCAGCTCGACGGCATGTTTGTGATCGGCACCAAATACGCCGACTGGCCGCAGGATCAGGAAGGCATGGTGCGCACCAACATCACGCGTCATAAACAAATCGACTACCTGCTGTGCAATCCGGATTTGTGCGCGCATGAAGTGCCCGTGGTGATTGGCAAACACAAATATCCGCATGGTCATGTGCTCGATTCCCGCGTGTATAAAAAACTCGGCGAAATGGCGGATATTGCTCCGGTCAAACCCGACGATTCGGATGCGACGAAAATGCAGCACATGGCAGTCGTTCGAGATTTCGAATTCGATGCGGATTAGGGTAAGCGTTCAGCTCTTAAGCACTTTTGACGGCTTGCGCCGTAACATCTTTTATTTGCGCGGCTACGCGCCGCAGGCGGGTAGGGGACGTGCCACCGCGCACGCCCCCTACCAACCCCCGCGCGTCTGGGGGCGCTGCCCCCCGTCCCCCGGTCTTGTTTCTACACATGCTCTAGTGCGACGCTAAAACGCCATCCATGGCGTTGTACCGTCGCCCCGCCAACGTCGTGTTGGCGGGATAGTCGTTAGCTCATCACGACGGCCTGTGGCCGTTTTGGCAAATACACATATCACGTCTACGAAAACTCGCGAAAACAGTTGAGTTTTGGCGAAATGGGGAAGGGGCCCCATTGAGTCTTTTGCGGCCATACTACCTGGTAGGATATGGATGCATGTAAAAAATATTACAGATTCCAAAGGGCTTAGCCCTTTGGCGGGGTCCGGGGCAGAGCCCCGGATGAATATCTACGGATTCATCATGAATTTCAAAAAAAACCTTGCGAATTCCTGCAATATGATTAGATACACCGCGACGGCAAGCCTTTGTTGGTCTGCCCATAGCTTGTAACGTATTGAGGTATTTGATGGAAACGAATTCGAGCGCAGTAACGCTTGAAATATTCGCACAAGCAGAGTTGCCGACACAATTCGGCAACTTCAGGATCGTGGCATTTGCACACAACGGCAGCAGAATCGAAGACGTGGCGCTGGTCCGCGGCGATGTGCGCAATGGCGAGGATATCCCGGCTCGCGTGCATTCCGAATGCGTGACTGGTGACGTATTCCACTCGCTGCGCTGCGACTGCAGACAACAGCTGGAAGCGGCTCAAAAACATTTTTCGCAGCTCCCCAAAGCCATTTTGCTCTACATGCGGCAGGAAGGCCGCGGCATTGGCCTGGCCAACAAAATTGCGGCCTATCATCTGCAGGAGCAGGGATACGATACCGTCGACGCCAACATTCATCTTGGGTTTGACGACGATCTCAGAACCTACGATATCGCCGCCGCCATGTTCAAAGCCCTTGGCGTACGATCCGTCCGCCTCTACACCAATAATCCACGCAAAATCGAGGGACTCGAATCCTGTGGCATTCAGATCTCTGCCCGCGAATCCATTATCATTCAACCCAATATATATAACGACCGTTACCTGCATACCAAACAGGAAAAAAGCGGCCATTTACTCGATCTCAAGGAGGAATAATGGCTAACACCATTGCTGATCTCCAGCGCAAAAAAGACGCTGGCGAAAAAATTTCCATGATCACGACTTATGATGCGACGTTTGCGCGTCTGGTCGAAGCTGCCGGCATCGATATGATCCTCATCGGCGACAGCCTCGGCAATGTGATGCAGGGCCGCGATACGACGCTTGCCGTAACCGTCGACGATATCATTTACCACGCAAAATGCGTGATGCGCGGCTGCCAGACACCGTTTGTCGTCGCCGATATGCCGTTTGGCAGCTATCAGGCAAACGACGAAGATGGCGTTCGCGCCGGCATTCGCATTCTCAAAGAAGCCGGCGTTCATGCCGTCAAAATCGAAGGCGGCATGCGCTGTGTCAATTTGATCAAAAAACTCGTCGAAGCCGGCGTCCCCGTGATGGGACACATCGGTTTAACGCCGCAATCCGTCAATGCCATGTCGGGCTATCACGTGCAGGGCAAAGCCGAACAGGATGCCGAAAATCTGGTGCGCGATGCCAAAGCGCTTGAAAACGCAGGCTGCTTCTCGATTACCGTCGAATGCGTGCCCCGTCAGCTCGGCAAACGCATACAGGATGCCGTAAATGTGCCGGTTATCGGCATCGGCGCAGGCCCCGATACTGCCGGTCAGGTGCTCGTGCTTCAGGATGCGCTCGGCCTCGGTCTTGGCAAAAAATCCAAATTCGTCCGACAGTACGCAACACTCGGTCAAACCGTCATCGATGCGCTCAAAACTTATGCCGCCGACGTCAAATCCGGCGCATTTCCAAGCGATCAGGAATCGTATCATTAGTGGTTTGGTGGGGGCTGCGGCCCCCTGCGGCGCTATTTCGCAAAGCTCAATACGCGCCTGCCCCCGCGCGGCTATCTGCGATACGCCGCGTTTGCGGCGCTATTTCGACAAGCTCAATACGCGCCGCTCATCTCTGTCCTGACGCGATTTCTGCATACATACCGTGAGGTTCACACAATGAAGCATTTTGGATATATCTTATGTATTTCACTGGCTATATTGGCAATCGGTACGGGATGTAAGGCGAAAAAACAGGTTTCTGATCAAACGCCTCAGACAACTCAGGAACAGGCCAATGCACAAAATGCAGATTCGAATCAGGCGGATAAGCAGGGGAGCGATGCACAGGTAAAAGAACCTGAACCCCAAAAAGCCAATGGTTTAGTAACACCTGCAAAACGATTGAAATTGGCTGATTTAAAGCCGATTGTACAAAAAGTGCATGTCGATGATGAAATGGGGAATCCTAAAGCAACTGAACCAAATGCAGAATTTCCTGCAGTATACAATCTTACAAATGGTGAAGAAGCGGATCACAGCATATACGTTGAGGGAAAAGGCTATTTTAGTGGTAACGCCGATCGTTTTTATGATGCGCTGACCAAATCTGAATGGACAGGTCCGATTTTTCTGACAAAAAGTATTACAATTGAAGACCTGAAATCCTCTCCCGAAGGCACGACCTTTATCATGCATATTGGCAAAGGGAATGGCTTTGAAGAAACTTTCGATATCGGTGTCACCATTGATACGATCTATGACGAAAATGATAAGATAATTGGACGGAAATATCATAGTCAAAAGATCGGTGGCTCAAATTCTATACAAAAGGCAGATACAGAGATTTCTATCTATCAGTTTGGACCGGTACAGACTTTGATCGAATACCGAAGTGTATATCAGGCACCCATGATCAATTCTGAAAATGCACGCAAGGGAATGGATGTATTGTTTGATCATTGGAACAGCCTGAGTGAAAACTATGTAAAAGCGTTTGAATCAAAGAATGATACGGCTCAGGATTCAGCACAGAAAAAGTGTGAAAAATGGGGATCCAACCCGATGTTTGTGGATGGGCACGAATTCACTTATAGCGTCGAATCCAGCCATGAAGTATCATTTATAGATGATAATGATGTACTGTGTGATGATAATGTACGGGAGAATTGTTGGGATTGTAAAAATATCAAAGAAAGAGAAGACTGTACGAAGACTCAGGTTTATGAGCTTAAATGCAAATCATCATTGATTCAGGCTGAAGCAAGTTATTGTGCGGCAAAAATATCATGTGCGGGTGATAAGGTGATTGATGAAGTCTATTTATTTAACAATAGCAGTGATAATGCATTGCCCACAGGTATCTGGGCTGTAGATGCCAATGGCATATACTTTTTGGAAAATGCGAATGATCTCAGATTGACCAGACAACCCAAACCCGGAAATTGTAAAAAAACGAAATATATCAAATGCAAACCGGAAACACTTGCTTATGAATATACGGAATTTTCAAAGACAGAGCCGCTCATTCCTTTTATCAAACCGGAAGGATTAAGTGAATCTGACGAAGATGAAAACTTCTCTTCGTCACTCACCATCACACACAAGGGAACGGTTTGGAAACGCGAGGATAGTGCCAGTGGCCCCGATGATTTCTGGGGAGGCGTGACCATTGATGAAACCAAAGGCATCACCCAAATGAAAGGAGGACATGCGGGTGCTGCGGAATATAACATAAGTGCCAGTTTGGAAGAACCATAAGGAAATTGATCTATGTCAAATCAAACCATCATCATTCGTGATGCCAAAGAACTCGCATCACTTACAAAAAAAATCCAGCATGAAGGCAAGTCCATTGGTCTGGTGCCGACCATGGGGTATCTGCACGAAGGCCATCTGTCGCTGATTCGCGCGGCGCGCGCAAAATCAGATTTCGTCGTCGTCAGCGATTTCGTCAACCCAACGCAGTTCGGTCCAAACGAAGACTACGCGACGTATCCGCGTGACGAACAGGCCGATTTCGAAAAAGTGCAGTCGTGTGGTGCCGATGTTCTTTTTATTCCGACAGTCGAATCGCTGTATCCCAACGGTCAGGGGTCGACCTGGGTTGAAGTCCAGAATCTGGGCAACATTCTGTGTGGTGCGACGCGTCCCGGCCATTTCCGTGGCGTTGCGACGGTTGTCACGAAACTCTTGTGGCTCAGCCGCGCCGATTATGCATTCTTTGGCGAAAAAGATTACCAGCAGCTGACGATCCTCAAGCGGATGGCCGCAGATCTGGGATGTCCGACCGAAATCATCGGTATGCCGCTCGTGCGCGAAGCCGACGGACTCGCCCTCAGTTCCCGCAACGTCCGTCTTTCGCCGGAAGCCCGCAAACAGGCGCTTTCCCTCAATCACGGACTCAAACGCGCCAGCGCCGCATTTAAAGCCGGCTGCCGCAATGCCGAAAAACTCATCTGGGAAGCCCAGGCCGAAATCGCCACCGAAAAAGACACCGAAATTCAGTACATTTCTGTTGCCAATCCCGACACGCTCGAAATCTATAACGGCGATGTCCCCGATCAGGCCATCATGCTGCTGGCCGTGAAAGTAGGCGGCGTCCGCCTCATCGACAACATGCGTCTGGACAAATAATCATCGCTCGCTTTGAGGCGATCCACGGGATCGCCTCTACAGCTTCGCGGGCGGCCTTTTGCCTGTGGCAATGCGGCCTTTTGCGTCTGTCTATGTGCTCGCCAAATCCGGCGACTTCCGGTCGCCGGATTCAGCTGCGCGCATACGCCAGACGCCGCTTATTCTTCTGCACCCTTGTCGTAGCAATACAGGTTTGTATCGTCCATACAGCAGATATCTCTGCCTTTGGATTCACAATATGCCATGCACGTTGTGTCATCATCGACAAGACATGTGGAATCGCAGGGCTCATAATCACCGGTGCATGTAAATGAAGGCGGCACTTCGGCACCTTTGTCGTAGCAATAGGCATAGTTATCATCCATACAGCAGACAGATGAGCCCTTGGCTTCACAATTCTGCATGCAGGATACATCCGAACTGATATAGCATGAGGCATCGCAGGGCACGTATGCACCGGTGCATGTGAACGAAGGCGCACCAGCGCAGGCAATACCTGAAGTATCGCAGCCATATGTGCAAATGACCGCAGACGACGCATCCATTCGATAGGTATAATGGGTGTCGTCAATCTTTGTGCAAACGTAATCAAGGGCGACATAGGATAGCCTGCCTTCCTGAAGCTCAATGCCCTTGCAGACGGGATTGGAATCGTCCACCTGTGATGCAGTGCAAGGATCGTCACAGCTAAACTTTATGGACTCATCACGCTTGACGCAGATTCCCACTTTGCTGCCGCAGTATTCCTCTACCGTTTTCGTCGTACCATCGTCTTCGAGCGTAAATTCGCCGCAATAGAACGGTACATCATCCGGAATGACTTCGCCTGTGCCGCATACAAACTTTTCATCATTCATGCAGCAGATATCCGAATCATGAGATGTGCAGTATTCTGAGCAGGATTGTTCGTCCGAGAAGCGGCAGGACGAATCACATGGTGCATAGCCTTCAGCGCATGTAAATCCGGGATCATCGTTAATGCACTGTGCAGATGCACAACCGTTCGAGCATGGGTTCAAAATGCTCCAGCTTCCCGATGAACAGATCAGCACGCTGCTGCTGTCATCTGCGCATTTTTTATCATTATTGGTGCAGACAGACGGCGGGATGCATTCGCCATTTTTGCAGCCATTGGTGCAGGTTTCGCCATCCTGCCAGCTGTTGCCATTGCAAACGATGGTGTGTGAATTGTCATCTGCACATTTGCGGCTGCCATTATTACATTCGGGCACAGCAGGAGGCAAACACTGACCGTCATTGCAGCCATTGGTGCAGGTTTCGCCATCCTGCCAGCTGCTGCCTTTGCAAACGATGGTATGCGAATTGTCATCCG
>CAMKRB010000167.1 GCA_946415045.1 uncultured Myxococcales bacterium | reverse complement strand
AATACCGGGACGACTGGTTACACACAAACGTGCAGCGGTGGTGTATGGGGGGCACAGCAGGCTTGTTCTGGCAACACTTCGTGCAATCAGGCCGGAACAGCCTGTGGTGCATGCGTGAACAATGCAAAGAAATGCAGTGGACTGACGCCGCAAACCTGCACAAACGGCGCATGGAAGGACGGATCAGTTTGTGCGGCGCCTTTATATGGTACGGCGACTTGTTCAGGTGGAAGCTGCGGATATAGTTGTAACTCCGGGTATACTGATAATGGCGCATATTGCTGCAGTAATGTGGCCAATGGTTCGATCACGCTGAATAGCAGCAGTTCGTGTGATTTTAAGTGCAATTCCGGTTATTGCAAATATCAGAGGACATGCCTGTTGCCGAATGAGACGGTTGCATGTGGAAGCAGTTGCACGGATTGTACACAGAGTTTCGAGCATGGCAGAAGTTATGCTTGCAATTATGGAACCTGTATTGTAACCGAATGTGAAAAAGGCTATTATGTGAAGGATAACAGGTGTGTGGAGTCTACTTCGTGTGGAGATGATAATAGTAATTATATATTCTATACGCCACCGGAAGGGGAACGGGTAAAGGCATATTGTATTAAAACTGCTTCGGATTTGCAGTTGGTTCGGACGAGGATAAACAGTGGCAAGCATTATCCGGATGAGAATACGAAAGATGCATTTGTTATAGCCAAGGATATTAAAGTATCAGAATGGAAGACATCTATTGGAACAATATCATATCCCTTCCGTGGTATCATAGCCAATGACAGTGGTTCTATACAGCTGAACAACGCTACGACCGGATTGATTGGATATGCTGAAAATGCGCAACTGGATTCTCTGAAATTAACTGTAGCAATGGATGTTTCGGTTTCTCCTGCAGGTGGCTTGATTAACGAAGCAAGAGACTGTCTTGTGATAATGAGTGATGTAACCATTACTATAAAGAATGGTTTGGATAATGTGGGTGGTATGATTGGTTTGGACAAAGGCAGTAAGATTCTATATAGCAAAGTGAATTCCTCGGGTATGAATGGCGGGGGAGTCAATATGGGGGGGATGATTGGCTATGCTTCAGGGAGTACAATTACTTATGGCACGGTTTCGATAAATAAGCTCGAATCGTCCAAGGATTGTGTCGGCGGAGTTGCAGGATTGGCCGAGGATTCACAGTTCTCATATACCAAATCAACCGTGGACATTGGTTCGCCGGCGGATGCCGGCGGTTTTGTGGGCAAGATGTCTGGTGGCCGTGCAGAAAACTGTGTTTCGATATCCACGATGAGCTGCTCCGGAGCAAATTGCGGCGGCTTTGTGGGTAAAGCAGAAAATAGTGCTTATTATGAAACGTGTGCAGCACTTGGAGGCAGCGTGAATTCTTATAATACCGCAGGTGGATTTGTTGGGCTAAGTAAAGGTGGCGTATTCAGCAATTGCCTGAATGCGAATTCTGTGAGCGGCTATACGCTGGCTGGTGGATTCGCAGGTAATAACTCAGAAGTCAAGATGTGGAACAGCTATTCCTTTACAAAACTGAATAATCAATCTGGCAAATGCTATTATCTGGCACCAACGATCAGTTATCCTTCGCCCAGCACGGTCGGTAGCAATTATTATTACAAGGATGGCTGCAACGGTTCAAACTGTGTTGCGGGGGAGGATGACAAACCAATCGTAATGAGTGGTTCGGAAATGACACAACCATACCAGGGCAACATGTCGTGCGAACTGTTGTTTGGAACGTTCAGATTATATATTCCCAATGCCATTATGTCTTTGGTTGGTGGTGTCTGTTCGTAGGCATCATCGCCAACGGATGCGGACTGACCTCTCCCCCGCCCGCTTTGGGGCATCCTTCTCAATGCTGGCGAGTGGGATAATGATATCACATTGACAATAACCTTGATTAAACAATCACGCGGGATTATAGATGGAAAGTTGCTATGGCCAAATGCAGACATGCCGGGCCATCAGGGTTTGGTGTTTGGGCATTTCGATTTTGAAGTGTTCGTAGTATTGAGTGGTTAGAGGATGATATGAAGAAGCGTTTTGTAGCCGGGTTACTTGTTTTATCGATGCTCGTTGCTTCATGTTCGACGACGGCGAGCTTTACAGCGACAAAAGCACCGGTTGAGGTTTATGTGGATGGACAGCATGTCGGCAGGACGCCCAATGCGCAAATCGAACTTTCGAACGGTGTGTGGAATGAGCCATACTGCTATTTTATTGAGGACGACGGACGCCGTGGTACATGCTCGATTCAAAAAGAAATCAAGGTTGCGCCGTTAATCATCGGTCTCTTTATTTTACCGGTGTTGTTATGGTGTTATGGTCCCAAGTCGAGTCAGGTTGTTTTCAATTTGCCGGAGCCAAAGGATAAGGAACGCGAAGCAAAGGCAGCCGCTCCAGCCCCAGTGCAGCCTGCTGCAGCCCCGGTACAGCCTGCAGCAGCCCCGGTACAGCCGCCACAGGGTTATCTGGATGCCAATGGACAGATTTATTATCTCGACAGCAAAGGTGAGCACTATTACCTCGATCCCAATGGCAGACCGTATTATGTCGATAAGAATGGACGACCGTACTATAAATAGTCGTATAGGGATTCGAATTCGTCGAAATTGAGCGGGCGGTTGTCGAGAGCCGAGGGGAGGCGGAAACCGTATTCGACGAGGGTTTGTTTGCGGGCGCGATCGCCGCGGAACATGCCGCCGATTTGGGGGACGGCGACGTGGCTTTCGTCGATGACGACGAGGAAATCGTCGGGAAAATAGTTGATGAGGCAGGGCGGTGCTTCGCCGGGTGCGCGTCCGGTGAGGTGGCGCGAGTAATTTTCGATGCCCGAGCAATAGCCGAGCGCAGCAATGTTGGCGATATCCTCATTTGTGCGCTCTTCGATGCGCTGGCATTCGACGAGTTTGTTGGCCTGGCGGAAGAAATCGATGCGTTCCTGGAGTTCGGCTTTGATCGACATCAGGGCTTTTTGGCGCATTTCGTCGGTGACGACGTAGTGGCTGGCTGGGAAAATCGTGAGCTTGTCGACATCGGCATAGACGCAGCCGCGCAGCGGATCGATTTCCTGGATGCTTTCGACCGTCATCAGGTCCCCCGACCTCTATTTATAATGTAAGCCTGCGGAACTCTCGGTTATGCGCGCCTTGCACCATGTCACGACACGGGGCTGCGTTTTGCTTATCCTTCTTTTTTGCTCGCCTTGAGCCGTGTCACGACACGGCTCTACAGCTCGCGGGCTTGCTTACAGACGCTTTGCGTCTGTACGGCTGCGCCTGCCGCTGCTATTGCCTGCGGCAATACGCAGCGGGTTGCTTTATAGCTGTTTTAATGTGTGCAGGCAATATGTGGTATCATTAGACAAAACTGTTCAACCGTACATAAGCCCGTTAGATTTTGCATCAATAGCTCCCGGCAACGCCGGGGGATAAGGCAGCCAGCCCAATGGGCTGGCAAAAAAATGGGAACAGAAGAGGGGAACGCTTTGATCCCCCGGTAGTCGCCTACGGCTCCAACCGGGGGCTATTGATATTGAACGCCTAATGGCGTTCATTGTCATTGGCTGAATCGTTACCTTAGAAACGCACCATCGAATGAAAAAAAATGACAATAGCGTTTGATTTTGCTAAAATGAATAAGGCGTTTTATTGGATTTTTCGGAGCATACGATGAAGATACGCAAGACAATTCAATTTTTCTGCTTACTATCGACGGCTGTGATGGCGGGGTGTTCGCTGGATAAACCGATTCAGTTTGGTATGGATTGTGATGCTGATAGAATCGAATTGGAGTCTGGAAAAGTTTGTTTCCCGGGTGAATGTCCAGAATATGAGGTGTTTTTTGAACACAAAAAGTGTCCTTCGGATGCACCGTATTGCTCTTGGCTAAATGAAAAACAGAATTGTAGCTTTTTGCGGCAAATTTGTGAAGCATCATTTGTTTTAGATGAGCACGGTATCGTTTATAAGCTAGGTGATGATGATAAATTTGATGTTTATCTAAACAATAGAATATGTCCTAAAGAAGCACCGTCTTGTAAACATTTACTTGGAGAGCAAGAAGAGGTATATCAATCTTATTGCAGCAGTAATGTTCAGATATGCCCACCGTCTTCACACCCATTTGGCGTGATGTGTGAACTTGATACACCAAACCACTGCGGTTCTCATTCTAACAATTGTTATGATGAAATTGTGTATGGCAAAGTTAAAACAGCATCATGTTCAAATGGAGCGTGTGTCATTATGAGCTGTTCTGATGAATATACTTTGGAAAATGGCAGGTGTGAACTCAATAATCGTTGCTGTGGCGAAAATTGTGATGACTGTACGACTTTTGGCCCGAATAAAGTGTGTATTATATACGAAAACGAATCGTTTTGTAGCGATGGATGCCCAGATTCTGCATCGATGCAATGTAACGGTGTTTGTATTGACCCTCAAACAAGTATTGCATATTGTGGCTCATCAGACTGCAAGATTCATTATTGTGCTGATAGCGTTGATGGATGGCGTGATGGCAGTTGTATAAATGGTAAGTGCCGTGTAAGCGATTGCCTGAATGGTTATCATTTTATTAAAGAAGTTGAAGGCGATGGTTATTGTGAGCTCGACAAACCAAACGCTTGTGGCAATGATTTGGTAAATTGCTCTGAAATACCCAATGCTAAAAAAGTTGATTGTATTGATGGAAAGTGTATTGTTTATGCCTGTACGGAAGGTTATTTCTTATATGAAGGAAGTTGTATATCTAGTGATGCTGTGCAATGTGGTGATGGTAATATTTTTTGTTTAGACCATCAGCACTGCAATCAAATGACTCTTAAGTGTGAATGTGATTCAGATTATATTGATAATGGAAAAATCTGTTGTAAAGATCCATCTCATGGAACCGTAATGAAAGATAATGCTGCTGTATGCAATTTCACATGTGATGATGGTTATCATAAATCTGGATTATTGTGTGTAGAGAATCAGTGCGATAATGGACAGAATATGTGTCAGAATGATGGTTTCTCGGGTAATATGTACACCTGCATCAACAATGAATGGAGAAAAATGACTGCATGTGATAATGGCAATTCCTGCAATCCTGATGGAACAAAATGCGGTGAATGCATTAATGGAGCTATAGAATGTAGTAATACAACACCTGTATATCCTCAGCATTGTGTAAATGGTAAATGGTCTCAATGTGGTTCCACGTGTTCAGATATAGCTAATGGATCTTATACTTGTACTCAGTGTGGCGGATGTACTTACTCTTGTAATGAGGGGTATATACTATCACGAGGTGTTTGTGTTGATAATTCCTGTGAGAATATTGGCTCAACCAGATGTACAGGTAACCCTGGTGTGACCCAAGTATGTAAGAATCATTTTTGGGAAGATTTGCATGATTGCGGAGGTAATTCATGTGATAAGAACGGAATCGGTTGTGGAAAGTGTTTAAATAATACGGTTTCGGGTTGTGTTAACGATGATACCACTGGAATTGTAAACAGATGTATAAACGGTGAATATCAATCAGTTGCTTGTGATAATAATTATTCATGCAATGCGGATGGTACAGATTGTGGTGTTTGTGTGAATGGTAGTCGCGGATGTAAGAATAAAACACAATACAATGGTAAGAATTATTACTATGAAGGCGCATTTGAAATTTGTGAAAGCGGTGCATGGAAAGTCGAGTCAGATTGTTATAATCATGGCTCTAAAGTATCATGCTCGTCTGCCTCATCATGTGGAAACTGCCAGATCTCGACAAAACCGACTAATGTTTCATATAATAGTTCTGTTTCGATGTATGAAGCTGATTATTGCGATGGATATTCATCTAATGTTCGATTGAGATGTCCAACAAAATTTAATGAAATATCAGGATGTTCATGCAATGGAGCATCTGCGTTGTCTGTATATCGTTTGAATGCTGGATATACTGATGACTGGAATTGTCTTGGGGGATATTTAACAGGTATTCAGAAATAGTAAGATAAAAATACCCGGGCGTATCGCAGATAGCCCGGGTCGCAAGGCGTATTCGTGCTTTGCACGAATAGCCGGCGCATATAAAAATATACAAATTACTACTATTTCTTTCCATCCAGACGAGTGCGCAGCGCATTAATTCTATCCCGCAGGTCGGCGGCGCGTTCGAAGTCGAGGTTTTTAGCGGCTTCTTTCATCTCGGCGGTGAGGGACTCGATGCGTTTGGGAATGTCGGCTGTTTTTGTATTGTTATCGGCCTGTTTTTCCTCATCCGGCTTGTAATCGGGGATGTGTTTTTCGAGGTCCTGGACTTCTTTGACGATCGTTTTGGGGGTGATGTGATGGGCTTCGTTGAAGGCTTCCTGGTGCGAACGGCGCTGGCGAGTGTCGTTGATGGCATCGCGAAGTGAGTCGGTGAGGTGATCGGCGTAGAGGATGACGCGGCCCTGAGCGTTTCGTGCGGCGCGGCCGATGGTCTGTATGAGTGAGCGTTTGGATCGCAGAAATCCTTCTTTATCGGCGTCTAGGATGCAGACCAGTGCGACTTCGGGCAGGTCGAGGCCTTCGCGCAGCAGGTTGATGCCGACGAGTACATCGAATTGTCCGAGGCGCAGATCGCGCAGTAATGCGGCGCGTTCGAGGGTATCGATATCGGAGTGCAGGTACCGGGCGTGTACGCCGGCTTCGTTGAGGTATTCGGTGAGATCTTCGGCCATTTTCTTGGTGAGCGTGGTGACGAGTACGCGGTCGCCGCGATCGACGACGGGTTTGATTTCGGCGACGGCGTCATCGACCTGGCCCACGGCGGGATGGACATCGAGGATGGGATCGAGCAGGCCGGTGGGGCGGATGATTTGTTCGATGATTTCGCCTTCGGATTGTTCGATTTCGTAGTCACCGGGGGTGGCTGAGACGTAGATGACCTGGTGGACGAGGGATTCGAATTCGTCGAAATTGAGCGGGCGGTTGTCGAGAGCCGAGGGCAGACGGAAACCGTATTCGACGAGGGTTTGTTTGCGGGCGCGATCGCCTCGGAACATGCCGCCGATTTGGGGGACGGCGACGTGGCTTTCGTCGATGACGACGAGGAAATCGTCGGGAAAATAGTTGATGAGGCAGGGCGGTGCTTCGCCGGGTGCGCGTCCGGTGAGGTGGCGCGAGTAATTTTCGATGCCCGAGCAATAGCCGAGCGCAGCAATGTTGGCGATATCCTCATTTGTGCGCTCTTCGATGCGCTGGCATTCGACGAGTTTGTTGGCCTGGCGGAAGAAATCGATGCGTTCCTGGAGTTCGGCTTTGATCGACATCAGGGCTTTTTGGCGCATTTCGTCGGTGACGACGTAGTGGCTGGCTGGGAAAATCGTGAGCTTGTCGACATCGGCATAGACGCAGCCGCGCAACGGGTCGATTTCCTGGATGCTTTCGACATCGTCGCCGAAAAACGTGATGCGGAAGGCGCGTTCGCTTTCGTAGGCTGGGAACACCTCAACGACGTCGCCGCGCACCCGGAAAGTCGCCCGTTCGAGTTCGTACTGGTTGCGCGAATACTGGATGCGCGTGAGTTTGCGCAGATAGGCGTCGCGCGGGATGATGTCGCCGACGGCAATATCGACGCGCATTTTGAGGTATGAATCGGCGGTGCCCAGACCGTAGATGCACGAGACGCTGGCGACGATAATGACGTCGTTTCGCGTGAGCAGGCTGTGGGTGGCCGAAAGGCGCATCCGCTCGATATCGTCGTTGATTTGCGCGTCTTTTTCGATGAACAGGCCCGATGCGGGGATATAGGCTTCGGGCTGATAATAATCGTAGTAAGAGACGAAATATTCGACGGCGTTATCGGGAAACAGCGATTTGAACTCGGTAAAGATTTGCCCGGCCAGGGTTTTGTTGGGTTCGATGATGAGCGTTGGCCGCTGGACGCGTTCAATGACCGAGGTGATCGTGAAAGTCTTG
>CAMKRB010000166.1 GCA_946415045.1 uncultured Myxococcales bacterium | reverse complement strand
ACTATTCACTATTCACTATTCACTATTCACTATTCACTATTCACTATTCACTATCGGATATCGCTGCCGTCGACGACGATACCGATTCGCTTGAGTTTCCATTGTTCGGGGGGCGATGTAAACCGCTTGTTGCCGCCCATCATAAATTGTTTCAATGTCATTTCGACCATCTTGTCGAATGCATCATTGCCGCTTTTTTTCACGAAATCCCAGCCGTACAGAATGCCATTGTCGCCGATATTGATCCAGACCTGAGCCTTGAGTTTTTGCAACTGAGCTTTGGGGACGCTGGCCGGTGCATTCATCGAGTTATCGAGTTTTGCTTTCACCTTCTGCAGGTAGGGATCGCCCGATCCGGTAGCAGATTTCGACAACCTTGATCCATCAGCCGAACCGCCGGGATCGATGTCGCTGATGGGACGCGCTTCGTCATACTGGCTTGCTGCATTCAGCAAATCGTCGATATTTGGCGTTTTCTTTGTCGGCTTATCGTTCTTTTTGACATTCTTATTATCGACGGTTGTAACGGTATTTTCCTGACTGGGTTCTGGTGTATTGATAATGCGGGGCAGTGCAGTTTTGCGCGTTTCGGCGCCAAGTCTGGGGGCTTCGACAATTCCGATATCCTGCAGCACCGGCACTCTCTCTTCTTTCGAACACGAGCAGCTCTCTCGCTGGGCCAGCAAAACCGGATGATTGCTGTTGTCGAGGATCAGTTTTGCGCCCTCGATGAGCAATGGACTGAGCCGCACATCGCGGTAATGCGCACCGCATATCTGTTCTTCGGCATTTTGCCAGTCGGGAGCTGCAATTTCGACGTTAAACATCCGTCCGTTTTCGATGTAGCGGCAAAAAACCTGTTCATTTTGCGATGCCGCAAGTGCTTCGGCCGATTCGGACGACCCCGAACTCAGTGCAAACAGCAGAAAAATTCCGCCATTGACCAGACATGAAACCAATATACTGGTCAGTTTTTGCGATATCGGAGCTGCATGCTCGTTATTTTTAGCGGTATGACTCATGTTTGGATTGGAAGTATCGAATACAATTCATACCTGCAGATCACAGGCAAAATGTCAGTCTGGGTTCTGGTATTGCAGGTTTCCCGGACGAAAGGATGGTCATTATTTTTCCAGAATGGCTTTGAAATGCGGATCGGTCACGATATCGACGTTTTGCAGTCCCAGGCCGCGGAATGCCTGCAGAACCCCCGTGACGAAGCCCTAAGGCGCATCAGCGTCGGCTTCGAGATAGAGGCCTTCTTTGAGCATGCGTTGATTCTGCCCGAGTGTCTGGACGATGATATCGAAGCACGGCTGCCAATCGGACGGAGACTTTGCCTGGCTGCAGTCGGCGATAGGTTTTTGCCCGCCTTCGAAGTTCAGGCCGCGCACGACAAACACGCGCAGATTGCGGTCGATCACCACGACCAGCTTGCTCGTCTCGGCGTCGGCGATATAGTCGTTATCGGGCGTCACCGGCAGATTCAGCGATACCAGCGATTCCGTTTTTTCCTGAACGCTGTCCTGCTTTTTCTGCTCCACCTTCTGCTGTTCTGCGGTCGCCGTCGTCACCATAAAGATGATCAGCAGCACCAGCAGAATATCGACCAGCGGCGTAATGTTGATATCACTCAGTTTCCCTGCAGCCATAAAAAACTACTTAAAGAAATGCCGTTTGACGATGTTGAGAAAGTCGTTTGAAAAGCTCTCCATATCGGCGTGCAGCACCTTAATTTTCTGGTTAAAATAGTTATAAGCCATGACGCTTGGAATAGCCGCGACCAGACCAATAGCGGTTGCAATCAGGGCTTCGGCGATCGGGCCTGCGACTGTCTGGATGCCCATATCCGTCGCTGTTCCCGACAGATTTACGAAAGCGTGCATGATGCCCCAGACTGTGCCAAACAGGCCGATAAACGGTGCAGTTGCGCCCGTCGTCGCCAAAAACGACAAATTTTTCTCGAGCTCAGTCGTTTCCGCAACCGACGCACGTCTCAGAGCGCGCTCGACATTCTCAATTCCCGAAAGCTCCATCGATTCGGCTTCTTTATCCTTATCTTTTTCGCCTTTCTTGAGCTTTGTCAGTTCGACATAACCTGCGCGGAACATCTGCGCCACCGGGCTGCTCTTCAGACCTTCGGCTTCTTTATATGTATTGTCCAGCCGCTTCGATTTCCAAAACACATCCTGGAATTTCTCGCTCTGCCGCTTGGCTTTCGACAGATACGCGGCTTTCATCGCAATGATGTACCAGCTTACAAGGCTCATCGCGACCAGAATAATCAACACCGCCATTACGGCGCCGGTCGATTCCGTTACCAGCGTCAGAATATCCAGCTGTTCTGCGGCAAGCGCCACATTCAGTATCGTTGCCATCCAATTCTCCATATGCACAGGTGCGTACCAGACGCACAAAATATCATCGTTTACAGCAATCTGCCCAATTTCTCAACGATTAACTCGCATTGCATATTCCTCTTTTGTACCCGGTGTCCCTCAGATCGCTTGTTCATTTCTTTACAAAACCCAATCGTTCTGCTAAATTCCGCCGGGCGCGGACTGTTCGCGCATAACTATGAGGTAATTATGAAGCGATTTCTATCGATTTTGGCATTTGCATCTGTGGCCCTGTTTGGAACGCTCGCAATGGCACAGGTTCCCAATAATTTCCCTGTTGAGCTGTCGCAGCCCGAGAACTGGAACATCGATCAGTCCGATCAGGCTGACGGACGCGTCATTGCTTACGTTGATCCCTCCAACGACAACCGCATCGAAGTTCTGCATCGTAATGTGGCCCGCGATACGCATGCCGCCGCTCTGTTCTCCGAATTCGACAAGCAGCTCGTCAGCACCAGTTTCAACGTCCGCGTAGCGCCTCGCGAAGAAACATACGAACTCGTCTCGCCGGGCCAGTCGCGCAAAGGTACATGGGCTGAATACGAGTTTAAATCGTCTGTCGAAGTGCCCATCACCATTGTCACCTACGCATTCACCGTGCAAAGCTCCGCAATCATTCTGGTCGGCTATTTCGCCACCGAAAATCGCACTGCCGGCGTCGAAGTCTTCAAGACGATGATTAGCAAAATGGTCGACAAAGCAGCCGAATAATCCTGTTTTAATGATTGTTTGCGCGTCTGCGGGCATGGCCCGCACGCCGCGCCTTTCGCGCTATTTGCGGCTGCGCCGCAAATACGCGCTCAAAATTTGAATATTGCCCGGCGGCAATACGTATAAATACAACGCAACAATTCCCTGATTCGGGATGGTTGCGTTTTTTTTTGACCTGCGCCCGGGGGTAACCATTTTTTTTGTTTACACCACTTGTCATGCATGGGGCAGTGCTTAATAGAACTATTGAAACCCGGTGCATTTCGCAGAGTGTCGTTGGGGCGCTTTTAGAATGTCACATTTCTTTCAAAAGAGGATAAGTATGAATCGTTATCAAATTAAATTAAAACGTTGTATGGGTGTGCTCGCAGGCATGCTGTTATCGGCTTCCCTGGGATTGACTCTGGCTCCGGATGCGGCTTTTGCTCAGTTTCCCAATCTTAAGGTTCCCAGTGCGCCCAAAATTCCCTCAGTAGGGGGTGTCGCAAAGAGTCTGAATTCTCCAGAAACTGCCTGCAATGCTGCAATCCGTTCACTGGCGGGCGCGACGACTCCAGAATCGTGTGAAAAGATAGAACAGGATAACCTGGATACTTGTTTGAAGGCCAGTTCTGCAAAACGTGAAGAACTGCTGGCCGCAGCCAAAGAAAGGATGAAACAAATCATTTCGCCGATGTGCGAGGCGTGTTTGTATCAAAGAAATTGTGATGCACTGATTGCAAATCGTACATACGCATTTCGTTATATGGTTCATATTAAAGACCAAAATGGCGGCGGATCTGTGAGCTGCGAGTCTCTTGCGACCGACATGGAAACAGAAGTGCCCAAACAAATTGCAGATGAAAATGCAATAAAAGGTTATGATGCAGTATTAAGAAGCACCCAAAACAGTTATAGGGAACCGGTATTTCCACCGGAAATCCTGGATGCTGAGATGGCTAAAAATCAGACATTCTGGAATAACCTTAACGATAATTCATCTGCGATTGAGGTTAGAAGAGCCCAAACCTATATTATGTATAGAATAGCTAAGGATCTGGAAACAACAGGCGTTCTTCCGCTTGATTTCTATCTGGATATCGGCACAGTCCAGCGTATGAATATTCTGAGAAAATTGCTGACGTCAAAATATGATTGCGAGAATAGCTTCCATTATTCTGGAGATATCTCGAAATATTCTGAGAATCAGGTCGATTCTGCTAAAAAGGGTGATTCTGCTAAAAAAACCGAAGAAAAGCCGCTTCCTTCCCCTTATTGCGAGTCTGATGAATTCAAAAAGGCATTGGCAGATTATAAATATATTATTAATATCAAACCTGGAAGCAAAAGATATAAAAATGGCTTTAAACTGAATCCGACCGGAGATCAGGCATATATTCTTGGATCGAACGCGATAGTCACAGTGCCGAAAAGTTATGATTATCTGCTGCCCTACGATCAGTTGCCTGTATATCCGGATTTGAATAAGATATATGGCAGTATACAGGAAAGTTGTGTGTTCAGCGATTTGTACAAATTCTGGCTGGGCCGTATGTTGCAGCCTTTCGCCTTTGACTACAAGCTGATTCAGAAATTACATGATAAGGATAATATTGAGAGTGAAGAACTCGTCAATGAAGAATTGAAAGAAATGAAAGAGATGTATCCAAAAGCGGCAGCATTATGTAAAAATAATGCAAGCTGCAAGGCTTATGCTCTTAAGGAAACTCTCAGACGGCGTGATTACATTTATCTGAACAGCAAAATTATCTATCATCCCGAATTTGTACCGCAGAACGATGATGTCATTATGACCGAACAGTTCAAAAAGTGGTTTAACGAACTTCCCGCCGAAGAAATGAAGGGATTCCGCGTGCCCGATGCTGCAATGATTCGCGATACCAAGGCAAAAACTATTGCCAAGATGTGGGAAGATTCAAAAGATGCGGCCCCAAAATCCGAGATGAGTGATGCTGCTGCCGAAAAGGCTGTGAAAGCAAAGATCGAATCTTTGGATCCCAAACTCAAAGTGAAAAAGGTCATCTTTGACGGCAAATGGCGGATGGAATTCGAGTCCAATGGCGTGCCTTCATACGAGTATGCTTATGCGGCTGTATGTGTTGCAGATCCCGACAGAAAAGGCGTCGTTTTGTGCACGTATGATTATTCAGTTCGCGTCGAAAAAGAATATGCAGGCGGCGCAAAACTGAAAGAAGTTGGCGCGACGACGACGTTCCGCGGTGATACTGCACACACCAGCCTCGATTATGAGTATCAGGGCGGTGCCAAATTCAGTGCCCCGGAAGTGGCCAGTATTGGCGGCAGCCCCTTGATGTACACAAAAACCAATACGCCAGACAATTACTATATCGCGACAAATATCAAGTAGATATTGGTAACAATTCAGCTTGTTTCCGGGAAATTCGGGGCGTGCGCGGTAGCACGCCCCCTGCCCGCCTGCGGCGCGTAGCCGTGCAAATGATGACACGCAGATTTCTTGCGCGATGACTGTCTGTCGGCTAAAGTAGTCCGCTGTTGGGGGACAGGGTGGGTATCCATCGAGGAGATAAAATGAAAAAGTTATTGATATTGCTGGTTTTGTTGTTTGCTGTACCGATGTTTGCTGCATGCGGCGCATCGGAGAGCTACTACAGGGATCAATACGTTCGGGCACAGCTCGAGAATTTTGTGTTCCATACCGACTTTAATTACGTGTGGAAAGAAGCCCGCACCATGCTTTTCCAGTATGGTTATCAGATTCACGGCGGCGCGAATGATCACATCATGGAGACCGAATGGCGGCAGACAGACAGCGGAACGTTCCGTCGCTATATGGTATCGGGCTATGAATACAACGATGGCACCAATACCGTGCATTTCGACTATTATGAAGAAACCCAGATGAGTCCCGATGTGCTGCCCCATGCGACGGCTGCCCGTGATTATTCGCTCGAATTCGAACTGATTCGCCGGGTCGAGTCGCAGAATTATACAGCGATAAACAATGCGGCGTCGCAATATGCCAAACAGCGCGTTGCAGAGAAAAAATGACGATCTTTCTGAACGCATACCGCAAGGCCCAGAGCCCCGAACAGACGCATTTCTGCCCGGGATGCGGGCATGGCAGCATCCTCAAGTTTGTGGACGAAGCCGTATCGTCGCTGTCGTGTGAAGACCGCACCATCTGGGTTTCGCCGGTGGGATGCGGTGGTCTGACCGATGCCTATCTTTCGGTTTCGCATGTTCTTTCAGCGCACGGGCGAGCAAGTGCTGTTGCAACGGCGGTTAAGCGGATTCACCCGGAGGCAGTGGTGATTGCATCGCAGGGGGACGGCGATCTCGCGTCGATAGGTATTGCGGAAGCCATTCATGCTGCTGCCCGTGGTGAGAATATCACCGTCATCTTTATCAACAATGCAAATTTCGGAATGACGGGCGGGCAAATGGCCCCCACATCGCTGGAAGGCCAGCACACCCCGACGTCGCCCGAAGGCCGCATGTTATCTGAACATGGTGCACCGCTGAAGATGTGCGAGCTGCTGAATACGCTGGATGGCCCTGCCTATATTGCCCGCGTGGCAATCGGCGATATCCGCCAGCTGAACGAAGCGCACAAAGCCATACGCAAAGCCATCGAGAACCAGATTCAGGATCGGGGATACAGCTTTGTCGAAGTGCTTTCGCCGTGTCCGTCGAACTGGCATTGCTCACCGCAGGCTGCCCGTGAACAAATCCAGACGATGTGCAAAACGTTCCCGACCGGCACGATACGCGATATCGATCGCAGCGCGTGGGTAAAGAATCGGCATAAAGTAAGGGATTATACGGCGGAATTGACGCAGGATGCATTCAATGAAATCGCGCGTTCGGTTGAAGTCTGTGACAAACCTGCGATTCGTCTGCATCAGCCGGTGAATTGCTGCTGCGCCGGATTTGGCGGGCAGGGCGTTCTTTCGATTGGCCGCTGGCTGTCTCATCTGGCGTTGGTTTCGGGGCTGAACGACACCTGGATACCCTCGTATGGTCCGGAAATGCGAGGCGGTGTCGCGAATTGTTTTGTGCGCATATCCAAAGAATCGCTTGATTCGCCGGTGGTGAGCACGCCTTCGCATCTGGTCGCGATGAACCAGCCGTCGCTGGACAGTTTTTTGCCTCGCATGCAGCATCCCGGGGTTGTTCTTTACGATTGTGATGTTGCCGAACCAGGTGAGCGGCCGGAGGACATCCGTCTGTATCCCGTTGCTGCGTCGTCTGTTGCGCAGCAAAGCGGTGCACCAAGATGCGCCAACTGTGTGATGCTGGGGGCATTGCTGCGCACGCTGGATTGTGACCGTGACGTGGTGATTGGGGCGCTTCGTTCGGTACTGACGGCGCAGCAGGTGCAGATGGTGGCGGCAGGACTGGATTTGCCCATGCATCCATAGCGCGAGCGTGTGGACAAGTGGTGTGCGGGGCGTTGCGGGGCGTGCCCCGCAGTGGGGGGAGCGTCGTATTGGCGCGGCGCTATTTCGGTAAAAGACGTGTCGTGGCACGTCTTTTCCTCAATACGCGCCCGCGGCGCGGCTATTTCGCTGTCGCTCAATACACCGCGCCAATAGACGCGCGGGGGGCGGCTGCCCCCCGATATTATAAAAATCCTTTTATGCCGGCTGTAAAAAGTCTATGCTGTGCGGCCTTGAAACCGGGCATGCTTTGGTGCCCAGATAACCTTTAACCAGTAAAAAGTAATGGACACAAATCAGACAAACATCACGCCCGAAACGACCAGTATTGATGCGCACGATTTGGACGGTGATGTTCATGAAAACCAGGATAACGCGACGGCAAATACAGGCGCTGGCGCTGAAAATGCGCAATCTGAGAATGCGCCGGACGCAGCTGATAGCGCGGAAAAAGA
>CAMKRB010000165.1 GCA_946415045.1 uncultured Myxococcales bacterium | reverse complement strand
AGTTCCAAAAGAAAATCTTCGATCTGTCTGACGAGTGCTTTCTCCAATTCACTTTCCATTACCGGCTGTTGATCAGGTAAACCGAGAAACTCAAAAACATAGGGATCTTTAATAATATCTTCTGGTTTGGCGATTTCCTGTCCTTGCGTTGCCAGCGCATAGACTTTTTCTTTGTTGGCATCGCCATCCGATAGCAGCAGGCGTTCAAACAGGGAAGTCGATATCTGTCGCTTCAGCTCTCGAACAGACCAGTTTGAACGCTCACATTCCTTCTCATAAAACCCGCGACGCTCCTCATCCGAAATGACGAGAAGCTCGCAATAATGCGACCAGCTCAATTTAACAGACACTGTCTGTTGAATTGGGTATGCTTGGTAAAAACGGCGCATAAACTGGAGGTTTGAGACCGAAAACCCCTTGCCAAACTCTTTGGTCAGGGTCCTCGAAACCTGCTTCAACACTTCTTTTCCGTATTCTGCCCGCACATTCTGATTTTGCTCGTGCTCGACAATCACTCGTCCGATGTTCCAATAAGCGGCGAGCAGTGTCTGATTGACCTGCCTGGCCAGATGGCTTCGAGCCTCGTTCATGATGGTACGTATCTCGGTAAGCATTTCTTGCTGCACGATGTCTTTTGTCTGATTGCTTACGATTGCCATGATAACTCCCTCAACCGGTTTTCAATGACCAGTGGTCATTCCCTGCCTCAGCATACACCAAATAACCGTATCATCCAATGGATTAACTTTTTTCTACGCACTGAAGCAGCGCCCTAAAATACACATTCACCCTTGCATCTCCCAACATCTCCTGCTCGCGGGCCCCGCGCTATGGCCTGCGGCCATACGCGTCAGGCAGGCTGGCTATGCGCCGGAGGCGCATACGCCACCTGTCGGCCTATGCGCCTGTGGCGCATACGGCCTTTGGGCTCGCCTTGGCGCGTGTCACGACACGCGCCTACAGCTCGCTTGCGCCCGCTATCGCTGCGCAATACGCGGGCGGGAACATAGAGAAACATGATAACTGCAAAAGCATTATTAATTTTTTTATGTAACAAATGATTATCGCTAAACCTTTAATTGATCTGGCGATTTAGTCCAGGTTCAATTTATCAGCGAGCTGACAGCTCGCTTTTTTATAAACTGATAATCTTTGATGATTTAACTTTCACCAACTGATCGTCTTTGATTTGCCAAGAACCATTCGGTCTAATATATGCACCACAATCAATTAATATGCGGGCTATTTCTTCATGACCACAGTAATCCAGTGCGACAGCCCCAGTGCAATCAACCGCATTGATGTCCGCACCATGTTCCACAAGAATATGAATGATCCCTGAGGCCTGTTCGATATCTCTATGAGCGATATAGTGGAAATCACACCAGAACAATGCCGTCTGTCCTTTCTTGTTTACAACAGATGCATCTGCGCCGTGTTCAATCAATAACTGCGCCACATCAGCTTTTTGGCAATCAAACAATGCATTTTGCAAATTGGTAATATCAATAGAATTAGGATTGGCACCATGTTCAATAAGTAGACGAACAGCATCCACATTCTGACAACCAAACAATGGCGTCAATCCATTCTTCGAAACAATACTTGCATCAGCTCCATGGTCAATAAGGAGTTTGACAATATCAACATTTTGACAACGGAACAACGCGTTCTTGCCATTTTGGTCAATGACACTTGCGTCGGCACCGTGAGCAATCAATACTTTAACCATTTCGAGATTGTCTTTGCAGTCGAACAAAGCAGTTCGGCCTATTGTGTCAACTTCATTGACATTGATTCCCAGTTTAATGAGTTCCAATGCCTTTTGTACGTCATTGCACAAGAATAGCTTTGTACGACCATACTCGTCTTTTTTTAACAAACGCTCAGTTTCTTTCCGGTTCATACTCGATGTCTCCTTTTAGTTTCAGAGTATACTAACTGTTCATTAGCGAACAAATATATGATTGTTTTGTTAAAGTCGGCCTATGCGCTGCGCGCATACGACCTTTGTGCTCGCCTTGGCGCGTGTCACGACACGCGCCTACGGCTCGCTTTCGCCCGCTATTGCTGCGCAATACGCTGGGCGGAAATAATTTATATCATATTACAACAATTCATGTTGCTCATCTTCATGCATTTGCTCTAAACCGAATTGTATAGTTTTCTCATCACTGACAATTTCCATAAGGATTCCGTGTGCCTGATGGCTTGGTACAAATAAATACGCCATACCGCTTTTTCCTGAAAACATTTTTGCTGCATATTCAGCTTTTGCCTGCGTATCCGCATGATCAATCATGTGTTCTCCCTTGATTTCGATAATACAAAAGTTGCCACTCTCCATCTCGACTAAGAAATCCGGATAGTAAGAACGCAAGGCATGTGTTTCTGGATCGATATATCTCACCAAAAAATCAGATTGCCCATGCGTCAACATGCCCGTGAACCAAATGTGTTTAATATGATCGTTTTCAAATAAATTCGTTTTAAAGAATTCCAGTTCAGGCATAGAATCGAAACCATAGCCTGATAGATTGAAGCTTTTGCCGTTACCCGAAGATGATTGATTATACTTATTATACCCTTTTGCGTCATCCGATATGTATTTATCATCATCAAACACAAACTCAAAATATGGTTCAGCCGGTTCAGCCATAGATGAACCACTTTCTTCCGGGACGTTTTTGACGAGATATTTTGTCACTTCGCGGGGTTCGCCATCACTGTACTCAACTTTATATAAAAGTGAAAACAGTTTCGGAATCAGATAATCATAGAGTACATCGTTGTTTTGATTTACCTTCTCCAAAATGACATCCAGACCATCAGCCGAACGCGCCAACAAAGATTCAATATCCGTGGGAGAATGCCGAATAGTTAGCGTTCCATCATCGTTTTTAATGTGCTGCGTCAAATACATCGACAGTTCTGCAATAAGGCTGTATCGCGTGAATTTCCGCTGTTCTTTGGATGACAGAATTTCGCGATCCGATTCTCCCTGCACATCGTGAATAGAACGTTCACTCTTTGTTTTGATATATTTCTTTGGGTCGTATTGTACATCAAAAATCATGTATGACTGAGGATTCAATGCTGTGGTCCTGAATTCAGGTATCTGTTCCATCACCTTGACTTCGACAACTTTCCGCACATAAATTTTGCGCATCTTCTTTTCACCGGATTTCTTCACACGCAATTCATCCACAGACATTCTGTAGTTTTCCTGAAGTTCGTTTTGAAGAATACCCAAATTTTCGGTAGATAAGAATATCTGGCCAGTCTGCTGGACATTCGTAATCGAACGTAAACACCGCATGGTGGCTTGCAATACAAATATCGTACTGTCGGGTTTTCTGAACAGCGATACACCAAACAGTGATCTACAATTCCATCCTTCCTTGCCTTTACCCACGAGCAAAATGAATTGCTTTGTCGATTCGGGTGTATCGAGCAGCTTGAATTCGCGCAGATCATCGGTTTTGGTGAGTTTATCGTCACCGACATTGACCAGAATTGTATCAAGCGAAATCCCCGCTTCAAGCAAAGCCTTTTCGAGTGCTGGCCTCAGCTCTTTTTGTAATTCGTCAATCGTCGAAGCAAAGAACGCCAGCTTGGGCAACATGTTTTCATATCGTTTGAATTCACCATCACTATTGCGGTGTTTTTTTAAGAATTCTTCGACAACCGCATGTACAAACTCATTCGATTTTACATTATCATAATCTATAATGTTCGCTTCTTTGAGATAGCGGTTATCGATGGCTTCTTTAAGACCATACGCATAGACGACCTCAGGCATGAGACGATTGTCGGCATAAGGTGTGCCCGTATAATTGTAACATGCAACGACCTTCGTTCCGGCTTGATTCAGTTCATTGGCGAGGTGATCTATCGTAAGGCGCAGGCTCGTCTTTGCTTTGCGATCGGTCATGTCGTTGGCGAGTGTTTTCCCGAACGCGTGATGTGCCTCATCGACATAGATACCAAGCTGTGTAAGACGAGAGAGCTTCTTATAGCGTTGATTTGCCGTCAGTTCCTTTTCGTCTTCTATTTCATACAAATCCGCATTTGGATCATTTTGAACCGCTTCGGCATATTTGTCATCCTTAAATAATAGGGTTTGTGCGTCATCGGCTTTGTTTTTTCGCTTCAAAATAATCTTTTGTGAATTTGCAATGATAATATTGAAATCCGAACCATCGAGCGTATTGAGCGATATGCCATCCCCTTCGAGAAAATGGAACCGAAGTTTTGTATCAAGAATTTTGGCATAGCTCGGCGCAAATACTTTCGATTTGTCGAACGTCATGATTTCGCGCAAAGATTCGCGAACAGTCGTATCTGGTGCCAGTACAAGCGCATTATGACAGTACAGTTCATCTTGTGGGTATTTATTGGCAAGCAGAAATTCATAAAAAATGCAAACCGCCATCAGGATGGTTTTGCCTGTGCCCATCGTAAGCGCAAAGATGTAATTGGCATAATCCTGTTGTAATTTTTTGAGCTGTGCGACAGACGGCTTGATGGATTCTGCATCCTGATATTGAAATAGTTTATACTGTCGTTCGCTTTGAAGAACTGGTGTTCGGTCGTATCGGAAGTTACCTCTGTTGTTGCACCAGTTATCGAAGAGCTCACCCAACTTCGGCGTATTCAGAAACTCCTTCAAAAAAACATACATTTCGAAGGCTTCGTACTGCGGTTTGCGCAGGAATGCGCTTGCATCAGTATAATCCGCACGCGACAGAATGCCTCTTGTGAGCGGTTTGTATTCTCGCCATATCTCTTTCTTGTGATCGGCATAGAATGACCAGAGATATTGATAAAACGGGGTATCGACGATGGTTACTGTTTTACTTTGACGTGCCATAAGTCATCTCCTCCCTCAATCTGCCTCGATCGTTCCTTCCCAGCTTTCGCTAAGTAAGTCGGTAATCTTGACGTGAATGCGCCCAGCGCCTTCGGGAACTTCGTATTTCCCCGAGACCAGGTCTTTCTTGTCGGGGATGTCGAGCGTCGTCGGGCTGAATGTCACTTCGTCGTAATTCCAGTCGATGAGGACGGAATCGACGAGTTCGCGCCAGTCCTCGATATCCTGATGCTCAATGCTGAGCTTCTGCAGCAGATTCATTGGATAGAACGACTGGATTTGCAAGATACGTTTCAAAGAAACTTCTTTGATAATTTTGCGTTTCGTCTTCTTATCTATAGAATAGGTCGCATCCGAATCGTCAACAATGACAATACGTGCATCGGATTCGCGCTTGAAGCGCAGGTCTTTCTTATCGCGGAGCAAATCGACGATTTCCAGATCGATGTTAAGCCCAAGGCTTTCCATTTTTTCGACAAACATCGGCTTGAGGTTGGGATCGTGCCCCATGCACACAAACGTGACCTTTTCGACAGGTTTGGTCGGATTGAGCCCCTGTTTTCGGCTCAACGCAGCAAGGTCCATATTTGCCACGATCTTTTCGAACTCGCTCGCCGTCGCAATGCGATTGATGCCCAGAATCGCCACCATGCGTCCGTCGAGCTCGGCATCCCAGAGGTTGTTGTCGGGCAACGGCTGCATGCCCAACGCTTCGATGATGAGCCGTTTCGCTTCGAGTTCATTGCGGAAAAACTCGTAGTCGTTGACGTTGTACACCTCAAACCCGGTGTAATAAGTCTGGTCTGTGATTTGGCTGTTTAGCTCTTTGGCGCGGTTGATCAATCGCTTCGTCGTCGTCTGAATCGCCCCCATGTTGATATCTGCCCCCAAGAAACGCCGCCCGAGCTTCATCGCGACCGCCTGCGTCGTGCCTGAGCCCATAAAGCAGTCGAAAACGAGGTCTCCGGGATTGGATGAAGCTTTGATGATTTTTTCTAATAATTCTTCTGGTTTTTGAGTGGGATAATTCTCTTTTTCTTTTGCCATAGCATTTATGGTCGCAATATACCATGTATCTGATGGTAAAACTTTATCTGCTGGAATTTCAGATGATGAGCTTTTGGTGGTTACCATCGCACCTGCATAATTTAATCTTTGCTTTGACCCTTCTGTCATCAGATTGTGTTCGTCTAAAACATCAATATAATTAAATGTCCATTTGTCAGCATTTGTATAAAACAATATAGTATCATGTTTACTATTCCATTGTGTTTTTCCACGTCCTCCCCATAAATACCACCATATTATTTCATTTCTAAAACATTCCTTCCCAAAAACTTCATCCATTATTAAACGAAGTTGAGCATTTTTATGCCAATCACAATGCAAATAGATACTTCCCGTATCACTCAACAATTCACGGCACAAAATTAACCGTTCGTACATGAATTGTAGATATTCGTCGTTTGTCCAGATATCGCCGTATTGTTTTTCTTCGAAGGTCGAAGTGTCGGATTCGGCTTTTTTGCCACGCAAAGAGATGGTCTTTTTATAATCTGCTTTGGAATCGAACGGTGGATCGATATAGATGAGATCGACTTTGCCGCGAAATTCCTTGAGCAGATGCGACATGACCTGGAGGTTGTCGCCCCAATAGATTTTGTTCATCCAGCCTTCGGTATCGGTGCCGTAAGATTCCTTGAGCTGTGCGGGATAGTAGCTCGTACCCGTAAACGGCCTTTTACCAGCCCAGCGCAGTTCGGGGTAGCCTCGAATCGGTTCGCGTTTATCGAAGGTGAAAAGCTCTTTTTGTTCGTTGGATTTAGACATGATGTTTGTTCTCCTGAGATAAAGTTGAACAAACCATCGTGTGTGTGTGGCGATTCTCCTCAAAAGGGTTGCGGGGCGTATTGGCTGCAAGCCAATAGCCACGCAGGCGAGGCGTATCGACCGCAGGTCGATAACCGAAGCAACCGCCAAAGACACACGAATGGCGTGTTCAGCGGTTGCAGAAATGTTTCAGGTCGCATTTGTCGCACAGATGGGCACAACGCTTTGCGGGATCCTGGATGAATTCTTTGTGTTCGATTTTGTCGACGATAGCAGAGACTTCGTCGATGGTGCGGTCGATAGAATGTTGATTATAAGGATATGAGATGCGCGGGTCGCCGTCCTCGACGCTTGTGTAGTAGAGGTGCATGCGGCTGACGCGCAGGTTGTATTTTTGCTCGATGATATGGGCATAGATTTCGAGCTGACGGCGATAGCGGCGCAAGCGTTCGCGATCGGCTTCGTCATTGACGTCAGGCTTCTTTTCGGATTTGAAGTCGAGAATTTCAACAGTATTGCCCTTACCACGGATGAGGTCGATTTTACCTTCGAGAATATAGTTTTCTTTTTGTAAAGACACGGGGACTTCGGCTTCGCGAATCGCAGTCCAATCGCGGCTGGCGCGTTGTACATAGCGATTGACGTGTTCTTCGATAGCATCCAGACCGCCTTGTGTAAGATATAATCCCGTGAGTTTATTTAATTGAATATAATTGGTGTTGAGCCAGCTTTTGATATTTTCTGGCGTGACATCGGCTATGCGTTCAGCGAGTACGGCGCGATGGACATCCTCGATCGTCTGGTGGACGAGCGTACCAAACATGACCTGATTCGTGCGTTTTGGCGTAAATTCGAGTTCTCTGAAAAACTGGTATTGTACGGGGCAGTTTTCATAAACGAGAATGTGGCTTGTAAAAGAATAGGTGTGTTTGAGATTGGATGGTTGTACTTTGTCAAGAATAGGATGATTTTTCTTTGATTTAAACAGCACATCCCAGTCTGGTACATCTTCATAAATTGGACGGAAATACTTGGAGGGTGATTTATGTTCTCGAGGTAACCGCGTCGTTTCATTATCGATGCCTGTAAGAACGAGCAAATTCTTTGCACGGCTAAAGGCCGTATAGAACAGCCGCCAGAAGTCGAAATATTTGACTTTATCGAGCGGTTCGTATGGTTCACTTTGATAATAGAATTGCTGTAATTCTTCGTCAAGCCAGTCGAATTGTTTTCGCGGCGACGCATCGAGACTGGCGACGCACGTGATGGGAAATTCCAGACCCTTT
>CAMKRB010000164.1 GCA_946415045.1 uncultured Myxococcales bacterium | reverse complement strand
GCACGAAAGACGAATCTGCATCAGTGTCGATTCCTGTGTGACACTCAGATAGGATTCTGCGTCGTAGACCAGCGCCAGCTCTTCGACCAGACGCCGCGAAAGCCGTGATGCCATCCCGTCATCCAGTACGCGAACGAGCATCTCAAGCACCGAAAACTCATGGCTGGTGCAGGCACCGCAAAGAAATCCCAGTATCACATCGCTTTGGGTTGCGCCGTCATATTTTTTCACAACCAGACGCGGTGCTATCTGACAACCAATGGTTTCGTCCGATAGTGATTGCCTGTACATATCGGGCAAATCACGGCGTCTCCACCGCGAGGCTTTGGATGGAAGATCGCCAAAAGAAGCTTCCAGCAAGGGCAGCACATCGCTGCTTTTGCCAATATTGCCGCTCATGACCAGCAGCATATTCGATGCTGCATAGTGTGACTGATAATAGGCCTGAACTTCCTGACGGCTCAGATTGGGGAGATCCGCCGGATCTCCCGCAATGGGTTTGCCGGCTTCGCCATAAAAGAGCTCGACGAGCAGATCCTCCACATTGATGAGCGAACCGTCGGCGTCATAATCCGACAGAATCTCTTCCCGTATGATATCGCGTTCTGCTGTGATTCCCGTCAGTTTCGGGCTTGTCATGCATTCGCCCAGCAGATGCATCACCGGCGATACAGAAGATACCGGCATACTCACATCAAAACTCGTGACTTCACGTGCTGTATATGCGTTGAAATCTGCCCCGTGTGATTCGAAGGATTCGCTCAGGTCGCGCAGACTCGGGTGCGCCTTTGTCCCGCGAAACATCAGATGCTCCAGCAAATGCGCTGTTCCCGGAAGGCGTTCGTCACGGCATCCTGCGCAAACATTCAGCAACACGCTCACTTTGTGAAGCCACGGCTGGCGACAAAGCATGACATGCATGCCGTTGCTCAGTTCGTGTCGCTCGATTTCCGGCAGTTCCGGAAGCTGCGGCATCTTTTCGTCCATTTGTATGCCCTTTAATTTAAAATTTGACCAAAACCATACACGGGGTATAAACCGCAACAGCGTTACGGCGAATTCCGCCGCGGTTTTATAACAATTTATGGAGCATGTCCAATGCATCGCCATCACATCGGTACGCTTGCCTATTGTCTTATCGGCGCCATCATCTGTTTTGCCGTCTGTGCTTTCGGAATGACGACCCATTTCCAAAATGTTGCCATTATCACGGGGATTCTGCTCGTACTTGTCATGACTGTTGGCTTTTTCTACGCCACGCTGCATCTTTCAAAAGTTCATTAGTTTCGGATGCTTGCTGCCGGTTGGGGCGTTGACCTCCGGCCGCTGGAATCCACGCAAATCTGGCTGCAATACGATGTATCTGCAGCCTTTTTTTTAGGCTGTCAGGATCATCCCAAGGAACCACCTGGACTACAGCATTTCACACAGATTCAAAAAGAACTGTAATAAACAGGCGAGAAATGTCATTTAACGATAATTTAAAGAAGTTAGGCGCATCATGGACGGGCGATTTGCCTGAAATCAACGATATTGTCGACGATACGCGAGAAGTGCGGCCCGGTAATCTGTTTGTGCTCAGGCAGGGCGCAAATCCACTGTCAGATACGCAAATTGCTGATTATCTCGACAAAGCTGCAAATGCTGGTGCTGCTGCCGTTATCGCGGATCCGGAGATCGTGGCACATGCGTCACTTCCGCTCATTCACTTGTCCGAACCGCATAAAAAACTTGGCGAAATCGCCGAAGCTTTTTATGGCAGACCTTCGCGGGATCTCAAGCTCATTGCTGTTACGGGAACCAATGGAAAGACGACGACGACCTATCTCATCGAATCGCTTGCAAAATCGATGGGACTGAAAGTCGGTGTGCTCGGCACTGTATCCTATCGATATCCGGGATTCGAGGAACCCGCACCCAATACAACGCCGGGAACCCTCAAACTCTATCGCCTGATGCACCGGATGAAGAACGCACAATGCGATCTCGTCGCCATGGAGGTCTCCAGCCATGGCATCGTTCAGGGGCGCATTAATGGTATGACATTTGATGTCGCCGTTTGGAACAATCTCGGTACCGATCATCTGGATTTCCACAAAACACGCGAAGAATATGCTCGCGCAAAACAGCGACTTTTCGATCATTATCTCGCCCTTAGCTATCGCGACGGAAAAAAGCCTGTTGCTGTTGCCAATTGCGATGATCCCGAAGTCATGCAGCATATCCGTGCGGCAAACCCGCAATCCTGGGGCGGACGCGTGTTGTCATATGCCGTATGCAACAGTCTCAATGCGGCAGACATCAGGATTTGTGCGCCCGTTTTTCAGCATGGTGCATACCTTTGCCAGATTGCCGATCCGAATGGACAAATGCATTCCATGCAGCTGCCACTGATTGGCAAATACAATCTCTCGAATGCGGCTGCCGCGATTTCTGCACTCTATGCACTCGGATACGATTTCGACACACTCGCCAATGCCATATCCAAAATCGCTCAGATTCCAGGGCGTATGGAGAATGTGCACACCAACCCCACCGTCATCGTCGATTTCGCCCACACGCCCGAGGCGATGGAAAAAGCCCTGGAGGCCGCACGCGGTTGTATGCAGCCCAATGGAAAGCTCTGGGCTGTCTTTGGGGCCGGTGGCGACCGCGATCCCTCAAAACGCCCGATGATGGGACGCGCCGCCGCTCAAATCGCCGATTGCATCGTTGTGACAAGCGATAATCCGCGCACCGAAAATCCCGAAAAAATCATCGACGATATCCTCGCTGGAATTCAGGATGACAAACCCCTATATCGATGCGCAGATCGCAAAAATGCAATTCAAATCGCACTGCAGAATGCGACTGATAATGATCTCGTCATCATCATCGGAAAAGGACACGAGGATTACCAGATTCTCGGCACTCAGAAAATTCACTTCGATGATCGCGAAATCGTCCGCGATTACTACAATTCCTGATGCCGAGGCGTGGCCGCCAATTGATGCAGTGCGACTGTACATAATGATAATGCGGCGTATCCGTTAGGATAGCCGCATGCTGCGGCGTATGGCGCGCAGCGGCATAGTCGCAGCCCACAAAAAAAATATCCTGTTTATGTTGGCATCGACATTGCAAAGTGTCCTGTACAGCGAAACGCTCTTTTGAGTGTGAAACCTTTTCTTTTTAATTCCTGTAGGAGGACGCCATGAAAAAATTAATCTCTGTTTTATCATTTGTTGCACTCGCTTGTGGTTTGAATGGTTGCGTGGTTTGGGATGCATGCGACGAAGACTGCTACGATGATGATTACGATTATCGCTATGATTATAGCTATGATTATCACTATGACGGGCATCATGATTACGGACATGACCACGATAATTGCGGCTGTGACCAAATGAGCTGTGATTGCAGCAACTGCTGTAGCAACAGCAGCAATGACTGCAACAACAACGACAACAACGACAACAACGACAATAACAATGTCGATTTGCCGCGCCCGCCCGTTAATGACGGCTGCATCCTGGACTACGAATGCGGCGTTGGTGAGATTTGCAACAATGGCGTTTGCGAGCTCGCCGTCAGACCAAATCCCGACCCGGAACCCGAACCCGAACCTGAGCCCGAATGCCGAATCAATGATGACTGCGCGTTCGACGAACTTTGCACTGAAGGTCGCTGCATTCCTTGCAAGACCGAGACTTGCGACACAAGCGTTGAAATCGAGTGCGTCTTCTCAACACAGTGTGAAAGCGGCCTCTGCCTCAACGGCGTCTGCCTCGCTCCGGGACAGTGTGTGAAAGATGAACAGTGCAGCGAAGGTCAGATTTGCGTGGATCGCGCATGCATTGCCCGCCCCGAATGCCTCAGCAACGATGAATGCGGTGAGGGTAGAATTTGCAACGCATCCGGCGAGTGCGAAGACGACGTCGAATGTCGCAAAGACGAACAGTGCGGTGAAGGCAAAATCTGCGTCTACAATATGTGCGCCGAATGCCGTCTCGACTGCGAATGCGCCGATGGTAACATCTGCCTCAATGGTGCATGCGTCGCCGGTTAATCCAGCCTCTGGATTATAGAATCAAATAACGCCCGTTTCGACGGGCGTTTTTTTTGGCTTTGAACAAATGCTGCATGCGCTGTGCGCTCGATGCTGTTTCTATATATCAGCCTTTGCTCATTTATAACTATTTTTTTTGTGTGGCCATGCTATTGCCGCAAGCGGCAATACGCATTGGCATGCGGCTATTTCGGCTGCGCTTCAATACGCCGCATTTCCTGTATACTAATCGCGGGCTTTGAAATCGGAAATCTCAGCAAGTTTCCTGAACAGCGCGGTTTCTTCGGATGTCATGTGTTTGGGTGTACATATCATAACCTCGAGCAACAAGTCGCCGCGTCCGCTTTTTTTATACAATCCTTTCTCCGAAAGTCGCAGCTTCTGGCCGCTTTGTACACCAGCCGGTAAAGATAGTTTCACATTACCCGCAAGAGTATGGCATTCGATTTGAGCACCAAGCGCGGCTTCCCAGGGGGATACTTTCAGTTTTTGAATGATATCGAAATCTTCGGTTCTATACTCGCTGTCGACCACATTGATGCGGATGCGCAAGTCCGATCCGTCTGCAGCCTGTCCTTTGAGCTTAAAGACTGTTTTATCTTTTGCGCCTTTGGGAATGTTGACTTTGATGGTATTCGTCTGAAGATTTTGTGTGATCGATATCGTTTTGGGCTGTTCATCCAGGAGTTCAGCGACGGTCAGATTCAGGTCGATGATAGGCGATTCGCTGCCGGCAGAAGCCGATCGGCGAGCCCGGCTGCCGCCCATGGTTTGCGAAAATCCACGGGAACCGCCGAAATTTGCCGAAAATCCCTGGCTTCCGCCCATGCCTCCCATGCCGCCGAGACCGCCAAAGAGCGCCTGGAAAAAGTCGCTCATGCCGTCCATGCCGCCGACATTGAAGTGGATATTCTGACCGCCGCCACCAAAATTAAATCCACCCCATCCAGGAGGCGGCGTGAAGCTCTGGCCGTCTTTCCAGGATGAACCCAATGCATCATACTGCGCACGCTTCTGTGGATCTTTCAGTACTTCGTAGGCTTCGCCGATATCTTTGAACTTTTCTTCGGCAGATGTATCGCCGGGATTCAAATCCGGATGATACTTGCGCGCCAGTTTTTTATATGCTTTTTGAATATCATCGGCTGATGCAGATCTGTCGACATCCAGTATTTTATAGTAATCCTTATATCCAATACTCATAATTTAACCTCCCTCATCATTTGTCACCATTTGGTAAATCCTCACTATTCCGATATATTGTTATCATCGGATGAAGATTCATCCCGACTGGATGAAGTACTGTCATCGGATGAAGATTTATCTGGATTGGATGAAGATTTACCATTGGATGAAGAATCATCTTCAGATGCATGATCATCATTGGATGAATCTTTTTCTTCTGGTGAGTTTTCTTCAGCGTTCTCGTCATTTCGGGGCAGAGATTTAGAGGATGCGCCCCAAATCCGCTCCCTGAAAATCATGACAAGCCACAACCAGAACCGGAGCAGTCAGGATGGATTTTTCACCACTATAACGCGAGCAACTCTTGCAATATCGCCGTTTTCGTACATAAAGCCCTTGCGCTCAACGAAGGCGATGGTGTTGTTTTCCTTGCTCGGATCCTGCATGGTTGCAATGGCTTCGTGACGTTTGGGATCGAATTTCTCGCCGACATCCTCGACGGGCTTGATGTTAAACGAAGCGAGGCACTTGTTCATCTGCTGGATCAGCGACGAGAAGCCATCGAACCATGGGCCGGATTTCTCGGCCATAGAGGCGAGTGCACGCTCGGCATTATCGTAAACGTCCAGCCAGGCCCCGATGACGCGTTCGCGCTCACGGCGTCTGACATCGTCGAATTCCTTCGAGGTCCGCTTGCGGTAATTGTCGAAATCTGCCCGCAGCCGAATATAGGCGTCTTTCCAGTCCGGTTCTTTGGGCTGTTATTCGGCTGCCGGTCCATCATCCTGAGCGGTTTCTTCGGATACGGCATCATTTTCTTCGGTTGTTGTTTCTTCTGCATCTGCGGCTTCGGTATCTTCAGATTCTGCTGTTTCCTGGGCTTCAGCGTCCTGTGCGGCGATTTCTTCGTCGGTCATCAGCTCACCTTCCACAACCGGATTGCCGGTGCTTTGTTCGTCCGAAGCCGTGGCCTCCGGTGTTTCAGGGGATTCAACCGTCGCGTTTACTGGAATTTTCGTACCTTCAGATGCATTGTCCTGTGACATATCTCTATCCTCTCCTAACATAAAAGCAGCCCACCGAAACACCCGGCGGGCTTTATCAAGCGGATACCATAAACACCAATGTTATTGGGTCAAGTGCGTGGGGTATCGACGTTCACTCTTTGTCCAAAAACTTAAAACTCTCGACAAACTCTACTGCAACCTTGTCGTCATATTGATCGGTTCGGGCAATATTGAACAGGAGATACTGCTTTTGCGGTGTGAAAATCCACACGCCCTTTCCCTGCGATTGTTTGTCGGGAATGTTGAAATCGCATTTGATAATGGTGTGCTGATGGGCATTAGGGGTGCCGCCGCTGCAGGACGGTTTGCTCGCATTGAGGGGAACCAGAAAAGAAATAATCGCCTGATCCTGAATGGCTTTGGTGAGCGCAGGCTGGTTATCGGTGAACAGGATCGGGGAGAGTCTCACGCCAAACTGGCCGTATTTGCGATGCATGGATGTATAGACGTGCACGTCATCAGATGTTTCTTCGGCTGGTGCCTTTGGAAATTTCACCGAAAACATCTCGTCTTTGTTTGTATAAACCATCCATTCGTCAGAATTATATTTGTTTTGAGCGTCTTCAATGGAGGCATCGAATACATCTTTTTTGTCCAGTGATTTCTCTTTGATCATCTCGTCTATCGCCAGATCCATTGCGATAAAAATGGGAACGAGGTCGATCTTCCATACATCGTTTTCAGGCTCAAAACCTATACGGCTTTTGCGTTTGTCTTTGGTTGTTCCGTCGTATATGAAATCTGCAAGGACATATTGTTTTCCTTCTTTTTCATAGACTTCAATATGCTCAAGACTGGCAGATGACAATGATTTATAGCCAATCCAGCCTTGTTTGAATGCTGTTTCATAGAGTTGTTCCGGGGTCGCTTTATCTATGAAATCCGGAGATAATCGTGTCGCTGCCAGTCGGGCTGTGGTTTTCACCGAAGCTGGCAGCTTGTTTTCAAACTTGTTATAATGCTCGGTATCGTGGTTGAGCAATCTCGCTGCACTCAGTACATTCGAATAATAGTTAATCGATGACGATGATAAAAATGATGCAGCCAATGCGCCGTTATAATGCATAACGGCATTCTGAAATGCACGGAAAACCCCATGGATTTTGAGCGAAAGATCCGGATCTGCCGGGCCTTTTAAGGCATAGTGTTCAAGAAATGGTGATGTGTTGATAATCGTATCTGCTCCATCAGGAACTGGCTGCGCCATTGAACTTCCCTGGGGTTCCTGGTTCTGTTGCGTGCGTGCAGATACTGGTGGGTTCTGCTCATTTGTTACAGACGGATTGTTATTGCAGGATGATATTAACAATAGCGAAAACGCAATTGCTGCCAGCTTGTGAATTTTGTTCATAGATTATCCGTGATGACTGTTATTGCAGACGACGTTTTTCAAATTCAGGCTGCGTATCTGGTATATCGCGTTCCGGCGTTTCGGGATCCTTTACTTCATTCTCTGGCTTACGGGGGGACGCTTCCTGCTGTGTATTCTCGGGCGCATTTGCAGCAGGCAATGGTTCGGACTCGGGTGAATTCTGTTCTGCCTGCGATTTCTTTAACGCTTTTGCTTTGACATCAGTTGAAAACAGTTCAAATGATTCGACGAAATTGTTGTTCGCAACAAATGTTCCTGATGTGCTTTGGGTAATTTCCTGGGATACTGCTGGCGCATAGGTTTCCAGCTTGTCGATATGAATGAGTATGACGCCGAGAACAAAATATA
>CAMKRB010000163.1 GCA_946415045.1 uncultured Myxococcales bacterium | reverse complement strand
GGCCGTTTGGGAAGGCAGGGATTTTGAGGATACCATTCGTCTTGCAGTTTCTTTGGGCGGCGATTCGGATACATTGACGTGTATCGCCGGCGGTATTGCAGAAGCCATCTGGGGCGTGCCTGAAGATATTAAATCAGAGGCATTGAGCAGGCTGCCGGAGGAAATGAATGTTGTGTATGAGGATTTTTTGAGGGGTACGGCTGTGTGAGAGAGAGTCTCTCAACACAAGCGCCGTACTCAATTCGTCGTTTCGGTGTCTATTTTTTGGTCTTTTGCAGCGCGGGTCGCAGGATGACGTAGAAATCCTTGCCATAGAGTCTTGGAATATCGCCGAAGCGATTGAACATATCCTTGAGCCCGATTCTAGAGCCATTATCAATAAATGATTGTGTCGCTTCCGGTATTTTTCCGTCTTTTATAACAAAGGATTGTATATCGCAATCGGTAATACTGTCATCATGGTTGATGCAGTTACTGCCAATAAATGTACCATCCAGGAACAGATAGGCATAAACGCCGTCTTCGTCAGAGACTTTGACGATACCAGGAACAAGATCTGCGCAGTTACCATTATTGCATGTGTTTTTCATATAAACCTGATCCAGGGTATTGGCATAGATAAGAATATCTCCGTCCCTGAGCGTATCCGGATAGACAATGTTTGCGCGATCAGTTCTTGAATCAGGCTTGTTGTACCAGTCTTCAAATAGTAACCGTTCATATCTGTAGGCGAATCCAACATTACTGTCGTATAGGCTTTCGTATGCTTTGTTAAATGCGTTAGATTCATTATCGTAATCGTCGTTGTATCTTGTAAGGACGCCGCCATAATAATGGTTGAACACGATGCTGGCGAGTTCGTGATTATGATTGAGCTGTAAAGCATTGTGAGCATCGGAATTGGTGATATTTTCGAAATACCGGTTATATAGCAGCGCAGTGTTGGTTGCTTCATCATAGTTGGGATTATCTATATCGAAGTATGGGATTTTGTCTGCATATCTTGCAAAGAAACTGCTTACTTTTTGGGGGTCGCTGAATGCATTTGGTCTGTCTGTGTCGAGATAGAGGGCACCAAGCTTTAAATCCCTGAGCGGTAAATCATAACCGATTTCTTTATAGGCATTCTGGATGAGTTCCAGACCATCGGTGTTATTCTCTGAAAGCTTTTTGAATTCTTTTTTTAGTATATTGATTTCGGTTTCAGAGAGAGACCATGCGATAACATTTTTGATGGTAGCAGTCGGTATCTGGGCGACAACACCAGCAGAAGAGATAGTTTTTCCAATGGTATCCGAACTCTCTTTGGCTCTGATAGTGTATTGGATTTTATGTACTTTTCCTGCTTCGATTTCGGGAACGAACCAGGTGAGTGTGCTGTAGTATTCATTGGCATCCTTGAGGTCAGGCGTGACCGAACGATAGAGGAAGCCGCCGCCGGTATTTACGAGTTCTGCATATTTTGACAGGTATTCTTTGATATAAAGATCTTTATATGCAGTGTCGCTATGATTGGTGATCTGAATTGTATAGGTCATCTGACCACCGGGTTCGATGGTGTTTCCGGTGTGAATATCGACTGTTTTCTGGATGTCAATACCTCGATACTGCATTCGGCACCAGGCTGCATCCTGGATACTATAATCTTCTTGTGTCACCACATACTGATCGTCTGTGTTCCGCGTGAGGGGATCGGCATGATTGTATTTGGTCTGCTGATTGGCATTTATGGCGGGACGCAAAACGGTGATTTGCGCAATAAGATCCATTGGTTGGGTTCCTAGCGTCTGTTTTTCATTGTCCCAGTATTCAGAGTAGAGCACAGTTCCTTCTGTGACGCCGGTCTGGGAATTGAGATCGCTGTCCCAGTGTGTGCGTCTGCTATATTTCATTTTGGTGTTGGCTTCTCTTTCGACAATGTAATTGGTTCGATGAATTCCAGAATGCAGAATGTGAGCATTGGGTAAACCGGTCTCTTTATCTTCGAAAAGATCATGGACGATCATGGTGTGGCCGCTACCGTCTTTAAGCTGAATGGTGATCACGTCGCCAGCCTGTATGTCGTTTCCCTCGAAGAAAGATTTTCGATATTCGTGCTGGTATTGTTTGTCTAACAGTTTGTCTCCCTCAAATTTTTCATAATAGATGACATCGGGGAATTCGCGTTCACCGAGATGGGCGGATGCGTAGTTTTGATACTGACCAGTAACCGGGAAGAGTTTAATGTTGAGTGCCTGATAATAGACCGCATAGACAAATGAGGTACAGACGAGATAGTTCATCTGATCGGGCGTGACAGATTCGGGCGGATAATATTGCCCGCGCATATAGGTTTCGTATTGCAGATCGTGGCCTTTGCGATAGTAGGCCATGGCGGTTTCCTGCAGTGCCAGCTGTATCTTTTGGTAGGTATCAAGTTCTGCCATTTCTGGGCTTGTGATGCATGCTTCGTGGGTGCGGTCGAAGATTTCTCCACAATTGCAGATTGGAATGCATTTGCCGAGATCCTCGTCGTAGAGCTGATCGATTGGGCAGTAGTGCGCATCGACGCATACTTTATTTTGGGGATCGTAGAGCTGACCATTATCGCAATGCGGCATTGGGTTATCAATGCATTCGCCGTGTTCACCCTTTGACGGGTCAAAGAGCTGTCCATCTTGGCATATCGGCATTGGATTATCTACGCATTCGCCATTCTCGCCCTTTGACGGATCGAAGAGCTGTCCTTCTTCGCATTGCGGCATTGGATTATCCACGCATTCGCCATTTTCACCTTTCGACGGGTCAAACAGCTGTCCTTCGTCACATTTGGGGGCTTGCGGAGTGACGCATCTTTCCAGATGTGTGTCGTAGAGCTGATTGCCTTCGCATTTGGGCAAGCTGGCGGAACCATTGGCGTCTGGCATTTGGATGGGGTCGATTTTGCCTTCGTCACTGCAGCTGCAGGTGAAGAGTGTGGCCAGGCTGAAGTACAGAACACGGGTGAAGTTCTTATTCATTTGGGCGCTCCTTGATAATATGGTGATGCATAACTGGACTGTATGCAATGTTGCGGCTGGGATTATAGCAAGGAGATTCGGCAGAGTAAATCAGAACCACGATCGGCTTGAGGCACCGTATTTGATATCAAACCCGAATTCTTCTGGAATTGCGGGAATTTCGCTGGATTGTATATTTGTGATTTCGATGCCGTAGCTGTTTTGCTCGACAGCGGGGAGCAGTTTTTCAATATCGTCGGGTTCGCCCTGGACTTCGAGTTCGACGCGTCCATCGGGGAGATTTCGGACCCATCCGGTGAGATTGAGTGCTGCGGCAGTTCGAGCGGCGCGTCGTCTGAATCCGACGCCCTGGACATAACCTTTGACGATGTAGTGGATGCGTTTCATAAGCGAGCTGGCAGAGACGCGCGGTCCGCACGTCTCTCAGCGAGCGTGGGGGGCGTTCGATAAAAGAATCGCGAGGCGTATGCGCGCAGACCGGCCCTACCCCAAAGCCTCCCCACAAGGGAGGGGGTTATAATCCGGGCCGAGTCGAGCACATAGCCGAGCGGCCGGGGCGTATGCGCGCAGCGCATAGCCCGGCGACAAAAAAGAAAAAGTATAGAATATCCACGGTTGAAGCGATGAATATCTATTCAATGATGATGCAGTTTGCGGGACAGGTTTCGGCGGCTTCGCGGACGTCTTCGATGGTAGCGTTGGGATCTGTAATGATTGCCTGGTCATTTTCGTTGAAGGCGAAGATTTTGTCGTTGATGCCGATGCATGCGCCGCAGCTGAGACAGCGGCTGGAGTCGATACGCGGAATTGGCAGTGCTGGTGCAGGTGCGGGCGCATTTGGCGGTTCAGGTTTTCCGGTTTGGACGACGGTATCGCCGGCGAGTCCTTCGATGTAGGCGGTTTCGTCGCGTGTGAGGTCTGCGGGATCGTCGTCGTCGTGGATTTCGAGATCGTTATTGAGTTCGGCGATGATGGCTTCGTTGCATGCGGTGAGTGTTTCGGCGGGTTTGATTAGGATTTCGCGGGCGTTGTCGAGTTTTTTCGAGAGCTGGCTGGTGATGCGTTTTGAGGATTCGATTTCGAGTGCGTGCGCGTTTTCGCGGGATTCGGTGGCGAGCTGGATTTGAGCCTGTGTGGACATGGAGAGCTCGCGGAGGGTTTTCCAGCGCTGCATGCGGTCGATGCAGGCGTTGGCAACGTCGCGGGTCATGATGCATTTGCGCAGGTTGGAGTCGATGACGCCCCAGATGAATGGGATGCGGGGGCGGTCGAATGTAGGATTTTTGAGGAATTCGCTGATTTCGACGAGTTCATCGTTCCAGGCTTCGTCGGGGAGGATGCGGAAATATCGATGATAGCCCGGGGCGAGTGCGAGTGCGTGGGCGAAAGTGAAGGCGCTTTGCATTTTGTGGGTCTGGCCGTTTGCGTCGGTGTATTGGTATTCGCGGATGGGCCATGGCGCGTCGATTTGTGGATTTCCGTCGACGTTGAATCGTTCGACGCGAGTGGCGCCGATGCTGGGATCGTATTGGAATACGGGGGCTGTGCGTCCGCAGTGAGCGGCTTCGAGCTGTACCCGGGCGGGGAGACGCCAGTCCCATGTGGGGCAAGTGACGATGCTGAGCGCGGGTCGCAGCAAGCGATTCATGCGATTGAGGCAGGAAATGAGGTGTGCGGGGCGGGCGAGTGTGGATTGAGAGACAACGGCTTCACGGTAGGCGGTGGCGAGGTAACTGAAACCGGGATTGTAACTATTATCGCCGGGGATGTTATTGGTGCCCATGGCTTCGGCAGTGGATTCGCTGACGAGGACGTCGATGGGTTTTCCGGAGCGCATGATTCGGGAGAGTTCGGTGAGCTGGCTGTAGATGCGTTCGCTCGTTTCGGCGATGCAGATGACGGGCATCAGACGGAGTTCTTCTTCGGACAAATCCTGCCAGGTGAAGTGTTCGAGAATGTCGCCGTGATAGTCGGGATCGTAGGCGTTATCGAGATCGAGGCGTGCAACGCGCATGGCTTTGAAGGCTTCGACCATGCGCTGGCTGATGGCGCTGTAGAGGCCTGCGGCGATGGCGATGGGTTCCTGGTGTTTGATGAGACGGACGCGATCGTAGGTCGATTTGACCTGGATTTGAGGCGGGTAGGTGAAGATGAGATCGTCGGAAGATTTGAGGGCATCGAGGAATTCTTCGAGGGACTTGAGCGACTGATACATGCGGTTGATGCGTTCGGGTGCATGTTGCTTGTGTCCGGTGTGTCGATGTTGCAAATCGCTTGAAATTTCGGTGGTATTGAGGAGTTCTGCGGCAGCGGGACCGAAAGCATCGTTGAGTGCTGAGGCGGATGTGCCGATGGGGCCGTATGCGTCGTCGACGCGCAGCGCATCGCGCAATTGTGTGACCAGGCTTCGGATTTCGGCGCGGACATCGCGCATGCGGCTGCGGCGCGCTGCGCGGACTGAGAGTACATAGAGATCGAGCAGGGTATGCGGGCTGAGTCCGACGATGACGCTTTCTGGATCGAGTGAACGAATGAAATCGCGGATACCTGCGAGTGTTTTGGGGTCAAATTGGGGATTATCCGAGATTTGATCGAGCACGAGGCTGAGCGTTTCTGCGGCATTGGTGATGCGCATGGATGCGCTTGTGACCTGTTCTGCGGTTTGAATGAACTGGTCGAGCGCTTCATCTGTAAAAGGCGGTTTTTGAGCGAAATGGTTATAGAGCGCGGTATCGAGGCTGGTGGTCTGGAGCTCGGGGTTGCCTTTGACGATGGTAGCAATGATAGGATAATCGCGGTATTTCGCGAGGTCTTCGAGGTATGGATTGAGTTCCGGCGGGCGGATCGAGAGACCGGGTAACGGATGATGGCTGGCATCAATCGATTGTCCGCGGACGAAGAAATTGCGTATAATCGCTCGCCAGGCATGCTTATCGACTTTATTTGCTGAGGGGGGATTGAGATGCGGAAGTTTGATCTGCGGCGCAAAATAGGGATCGAAAGCATCTGTGCGGTCGATGGAGCGATCAACCTCGTGGATGGCATGGATTCCGGCGTTGAGCCGATCGAAGGCTTTGGGGGCGTAAATCGGCTGCAGTTTTGAGAAATCGAGCGCATCTTGTGTGTATTTCTGCACAACCGCCAGCAGTGCACCATGAACGGCGTATGCACCATATCTGGCGTTGGCGCTGTATTCATCGAGCAGACTCGCGGAAATACTGAAAACTGCGATGTGCTTTTGCTCGATCTGTTGTTTCATGTGAGGCGTAAAGAGTGGCCAGATCGAGGCTTGTTCCACAGTTCTGCCCAGAACCAGAATGGAGCCGCCGAAGCCGACGTGATCGACGATATCGGGAATATCGATGAGTCCGGGGTGCGAGAGAAACAGAATATCGATATCGCGGGTTTGCGGCTGAATGAATTGGGTTCGCTGTGATTCATAGCCCAGGGTGCTGATGATGGGATGCGGGCTGTGGGTTTCGAACGCAGAGAAACCGGCAGTTTGCGCGAGATTTGCGGCGAGGTCGTAGAGCAGACCACGGCTCATCTGGCCGCTTGGGGCGGCGCCGATGACGATGGATTTGTCGGCGTGCTGTTCTGAAGAAATCGCGGTTTCGAGCGCATCTGCGGTGATATCGGGATGCTGCAGCAATGATATGAGTTTTTCGAAGCGATTGGGGCGGGTCGTGGGAATATAAAGGATGTTGGGGTCGTAGTCGGCTGCGGCATCGTGGACTTCGTGCAGACCCGCGATCAAATCGGATTGATCGGCAATGAGTTCATCGTCGAGAACGACGAGTGCGCGCTGATCGCGGGTTAATTCCAAAACACTTTTGACTGGAAATGGCCGGATGAGCGCGATATCGATCGTGCCAGCCGGAATCTGGTGATCGCGCAGAAATTGTGCGAGTTTTTGTGCGGTTTGGATGAATTTTCCACGCGCAATAAAGCAGATGCCGCTGCTGGTGAGATTTTTCGGCTTTGCGGCAGAAATTGGATAATCAAAGGCTTTTGAAAAAGAATCGAAGCTATTTTGAACGGCGTCGACGATATCGGAATCTTCGAGAGAACCAGGCGCATTGGGATTGAGCGTGCTGATGGCGTCGAGCATTTTTCGCGAAGGCAGATGCACGAATTCGAGACTTTTGGAGAGCACATCATCGATTGTGCAGATGCCGGGGATATTGAGTTTTGCTGCGATATCGTGTGCGATGATGCATTGATAGACGGCATCCTGTGCAGAGGCTGCATGCAGTTCGAATCCGAGCCGGATATCGATGGGTTCGAGTGTGCCGCGTTCGCGGTGATAGACCAGGGTTGAAGGACGCGCAGGCAGCACGATTTCTTTGGCCGGATTATCGGCGAGCAAAGCGGCTGCGCGTTGCCCAATCAGGGAAAAGCCTTCGGCTTCTGCGACGCTGAAACAAGCGCCAGCGCGGCAAATCAAAGACTCTGTCATGTTAATCAGACGGCGTGTCGATCGTACCAGACATTGATCCAAAAGCTCAATCGATTCCATAATATCCCCATATCGTGAATGAAATTCTGTCTTCGTTGATGTTTTTTGACAATTCAACAACCAGAAGAAGCAGACGGCAAACTTTTAACGCTTTATAGGATTGTCGTCCACAGGTGCGTTTTGTTTTTCTGGTATTTTATTGTTATGGCGTGTACAAGAATGTAGGTGCGATTGCGCACGTATGCGAGTGGTGGTTTTAGGGATGTAGCGATGCAGCGAGCAGGACAGTTTCCAGGATATACCGTGCAGGAGGTACTGGATTCTCCCCGGTATTACGAGCGATTTCTGGCGACTGATGATGTCGAACCGAATCAATTTGTGATCATCTGCTCATTAAACCGGGAGCTGTGTCATACTGTCGAGTTGCGGTTATATTTTCAGGATGTGAACCGTAAATATGCGCATGTGCGAATGGACAGGCTGGTTCCGATCAAGGAAATTGGCCAGAGTCGGACGCATGGCGTTTTTGTCGTATTTCCGCTGTATTTTTCATATCTGACATTTGGT
>CAMKRB010000162.1 GCA_946415045.1 uncultured Myxococcales bacterium | reverse complement strand
TGGCGCTGATGTGCCGTGTGCGTCATCGTGGTGATATCCGCCGCAGGGTGATCATTTCTATCGCGAGTGTTGCAGCAATACTGCTGATTCTGGGAGCAGTCCTTGTGCTGCCGGGATTTTTGCATTTCTCCGATGGCTTAAGCGATGCAGACGCACACAACGATGCGATGATATCGGCAAAAGCCCCAGAATCATCCGTCACAGTTCTGCCGGATACAGAGATCCGCGAAGTCAGTCCGAATCATCCGGATGAGGTTTTGCTGGCGTCCAATGTGTCTTCATCACCGATGGTGCATGATGCCTATCGCGAAATCATAGGATCGTTCCACCCGACGCAGCATCCCGAATCCGCGCCGGTCCCTGAAACGCCAGCATCCGACGGAAACGCGCCTGCGGAGCAGCCGCCGGCTGTATCCGATAACGGGACGGAAACCGCAGATTCACACGATAATGCGGGGGATGCAGACAATGCCGGTTTGCACGCATCCGATACATCCAAAACGGGATCGAATCGCGTGCGCACGCCTAAAAAAGTTCGTGAAACCGAGGGAGATACAGACAAACCGACCCAACAGGATATTGCCCAACCCACGCAACCGGCTGCAGTCGAGAATATGCCGGCAGCCGCGACCGTAAAAGTGACGCAGCCCATCTATCCGCCCGACGGATTTGCAGTTGTGAACGGCAAACGATACGAAAGCAACAGTTCGGGCGACATCGTGATGGACCTCGCACCTGGCAAATATTCGATGACGCTGTCGTGTCCGCGCCGCTGTGTGCCTGCAAAATCGACGCTCATCGTCAAAGAATCTTCAACGCCCATCCAGCGCGAAATCGTTTCACTCGATTGGGCCGATGCATCGCTCAGTCTGTATGGTCCCGAAGGCCGCAACTTATATTTCGTCGCCCGCCGTCTGGATGATCACACAAACAGAGTATTCCACCTCGTCGCGCGGACGCCCAATGCCGTCGCTGATTTCAACGCTTTCGGCAAACCCATTCAGCTGGAAGTCTACGCAATTCCAACATCAAACACGCTCAAAAGCTACGACATCAATGCGCTCGAACGCGCCAAATACGCATCCACCCGGGTTTCACTATCGCCCGGCGAATCGCGAACCATCCGATTCTGATGATCTGTTTTGGCCGATGTTGCCGTCTATGCGCCTGGCGCATAGACGAGCGCAATTTTATGCATTCTTGAGGAATGCGATATACCCCTTGCGGGCTTCGTACAGATCGGCCTTGCTGATGATTTCCCAGGGTGCGTGCATGTTGAGCACAGCGACACCGCTGTCGATCACCTGCATATTATAGTTGCCCAGGATATAGGCGATCGTCCCACCGCCGCCGACATCGACTTTGCCGAGTTCTGCGGTCTGGAAAAAGACGCCGGCATCGTCCATGATTCTGCGCATTTCGGCGACGTATTCGGCATCAGCATCGTTGGACCCTGATTTTCCGCGAGCTCCTGTATATTTGTTGAATACAAGGCCATGCCCAAAGAAAGCGGCGTTCTGTTTTTCCATAACCGAGGGATAGTTGGGATCGAATGCAGCGCTCACATCGGACGACAAAGCCTTGGAATTCGCCAGTGCCCGACGGATCTTGCGCGATGCATCCTCGCCGCAGGCATCCATGATTTCGGCCGTCGCGTTTTCAAAAAACCGAGAGTGCATGCCCGTGGATCCGATGCTTCCGACTTCTTCCTTATCGGTGAGAAGGCAAACACTCGTCCGGCGGGGAGCATCGATCGCCAGCATCGCCGCAAACGAAGGATACGCGCAGGAACGATCATCGTGACCGTAGCCCATGATCATGCTGCGATCGAGACCGTAATCCCGTGCCGGTCCTGCGGGAACCACCTCGATTTCGGCCGAGAGGAAATCTTCTTCATCGATATTGTATTTCTCGCGCAACAACGCGAGGACATTGGCTTTTACCGCATCTTTGGTCTCTTTCTTCTCGCCGTTTTCGTCCGTTTCATCCGCCACGGGGCGGTTGCCGATGAGCACATTCAGTGCCTCACCTTCGATCACCTTGGCTGCAGTCTTTTCCAACTGTTCATGCGACAGATGAATCAGCAAATCGCTCACGCCGAAAACGGGATCGTCTGGATCCTCGCCAATACACACATCCACGCGCGATCCATCCTTGCGAACGACCACGCCATGCAGCGCCAGCGGCAGTGTGACCCATTGATATTTCTTGATGCCGCCATAATAGTGCGTGTTGAGCATCGCCATTTCTGTATCTTCATAAAGGGGATCCTGCTTGAGATCGAGACGCGGTGAATCGATATGTGCACCAAGAATATTCATCCCATGCTCGATGGGATCGGTGCCAATGATGTACATGGCGAGGCATTTGCCACGATTATCGGCGAAAACGCGATCCCCGGGATGCAAAGCAATGCCCTGTGCAATGACATCGCGGAGATCCCGATAACCGGCCTTTATCGCCTGTGATTTGAAAAATGATACGCATTCGCGCTCCGTCTTGCAGCGCGACAAGAAATCACGGTACTCTGCAGCAAACGCCATCACAGCTTCGATTTCGGCTTTCTGATATTTTTTCCAGGCGAATGGTCGCTCCATCACAATTCTCCTTTGTGTGATTCAAACTAAAAGGCTCTGTTTAACGATCCTGGATATGAAAAAGTAAGGTTGTCTGCTTTGCAGCCACGAGCGATGAGCAATGAGCCACGAGTGCTCATTGGCCAACTCGACGCTCGATGCTCGGCGCTCTTTGCCAGTATCTCACACATATCGGGGTAACGCTATATCCACACTGGTTAAACATAGCCTAAAAATACCTATTCAACGTTCCGTCTGCGACGCCACCAGATCAAGCCTCCCAGAAGCAGGAGACCGATCAATGGATTCGGAGCAGACCGGCTTTCTTTCAAAGAACAACCGCAGTCATCCTCTGTATAGATTCTTACCGCATCCGATTCCTTATTGGAATCGTTACCGCCTTCGTTGTTGCTGCCACAAACGCCGTCTTCGTCGATTTCACCATCGCAGTCGTTGTCCTGATTATCACAGATTTCCGTGCTGGGCTGGCAGCAATCGAGATCTTCGTCGATCTCGCCATCGCAGTCGTTGTCCTGATTATCGCAGATTTCCGTGCTGGGCTGGCAGCAATCGAGGCCTTCGTCGATCTCGCCATCGCAGTCGTTATCGCGGCCGTCGCAGATTTCTTCGGAAGCATTGGCGATATCGCAGCATCCATCAAGGTCTTCGTCGATCAGGCCATCGCAGTCGTTGTCCTGATTATCACAGATTTCTTCACTGGGCTGGCAGCAATCGAGTTCTTCGTCGATCTCGCCGTCGCAGTCGTTATCCTGATTATCGCAGATTTCTTCACTGGGCTGGCAGCAATCGAGTTCTTCGTCGATCAGGCCATCGCAGTCGTTATCCTGATTATCGCAGATTTCTTCACTGGGCTGGCAGCAGACGTTGCCTTCATCGATCTGCCCGTTGCAGTTGTTGTCTTTCTGATCGCAGACTTCGGGAAAACGAGCGCATGCCTTGGGAACAGGGCCACCGATGCGCAGCGTGCTGTAATACTGTACAGCGCCCCATCCAAGCGCATTGCTCAGCTGCGGCCCCTCGATCACATCAAATCCCGTCCCGTTGTATGCATAGCAGCGCACACCATCGGCATTCCGGCCGCAAATATCCATTTTGCCATCGCCATTCACATCGCCCATGCGAATGGTGCGGAACTGATTCGGTTCGGTCCAGCCGTTCTCGTTTTTGAATTCCTCGATGTTCTTCACACTGAATCCGCCGTCATCCTGGACCATATAGCACGCCAGATTGGCATTGCCACGGACGCAGAAATCCTCACGTCCGTCGCCATTGAAATCGCCGGTGCGCATGGTCGAATAATTATCGTAGTCATGCCAGCCATGCACATTGGCGATACCGGGACCTTTTACCATCTCCCCCATACTCGTGCCCTTTGACGGATAGCAAATCAGGCCGTTTGAATCGCGGGCGCAGACGTCCATTAGATGGTCGCCGTTAAAGTCTGCCATGCGAATGGACTGATAATAAACGGGATCGCTCCAGCCATTTCCATTACTCCATGGCGCAGCCAGGAAATCAGGCGCGAATTTATCGCCTTCCGAAATCCAGCAGCGGAATCCAGCCCCGCCGCGTCCGCAGATATCGACTTTGCCATCGCCATTGATATCACCTGTACGAATGGTCGTATAATACTGCGGCTCCCCCCAGCCCACATGATCGCCCATATCGCCGAGTTCGACGGGATTTCCCCAGGCGTTGCCACGGGCCGGATAACACTTCAGCCCATCCTTAAACCGGGCGCACATATCATCGCGCCCATCGCCGTCGATATCGGCAAAACGGATGGTGGAATAATATTTTGCATCATTGTAGCCGTCCGCATCCGACATCGGCACCGTCGCGGATGCGTCACCAAAGCCGTCCCCCTTCGACACCCAGCATTTCACGCCCGCACCATCGCGAGCGCAGATATCAGCCAGTCCGTCGCCGTTGTAATCCGCAAACCGAATCGTTCCATATCTCGAAACCTCATTCCAGCCAGCGGCATCGCTCAATTCCAGCACAAGCTTATAATCGGTGAGGCTGCCGGATTTCGACAGTGCGCAGTACACGCCGGCAACGCCGCGTGCACAGATATCGGCTTTACCATCGCCGTCGACATCCGTGTTCTGGTTGTCATAAATCATCGATTGATACATGGGATCCTGCGCAGCATTGCAAACGCCATTCTCATCGATCTCATTGTCACAGTTATCGTCAACGCCATTGCAGGTCTCGGGAGATGGCGAGCATCCAGTACTGGCAAAGAATCCCAGATGCGAAGCCACATAGCGCTGTGCTCCGTCGGATGGCCGGTTCACCACGCCCTTGCTCGCAATCACCATGGTCGACGATCCGCCGCCATCCAGGTTGATGCCATACCATACGCCAAGCCGCGCCATGTGCTTGCCAATCTGCGACAGCGTCATCCCGGCGCTCCCGCTGTACCGGCCATCGTTGACAATCATATAAAAATACCGGCCGGTCTTGTCGATACCCGCCACGGTTCGCGGCGCAACGTCATAATTCGCATAAATCTGCGCATTGCCATCCACAACGAGATCGTAAATGCCCGACAATGCATTGTACATTTTGGGACGATTCGCAATGCCCTTCAAAAACTCGTTCGCCTGCGTAAATCCAATTGTTGGATAGCTGTCATCCGCAACATTGCTCGTGTAGGGCACACCATTACTCGAAAAATATCCAATCGACCGATTGCTGCCGCCCATTTGGAAAAAGGCAGTATTTATCGCGACCTGCACGCCATAATTCGACAAAAACTGCGACGTCGTCTGCGTGCCGCCATTCAAATCCGGCGTCACAAATGCGCGAATCCCCTTCGCTTTCAGGTCCACCTTCAGAACATAAATGATATTGGGCTTGCCATCATCGTAGTCGTGCCTGCTGCCGCCCGACACATTTTCGCTCCAGTATTCGATTCCCCAATAGACCTTTTCCTGTGCAAAACACAGCGAAGCAGATAATGCACACAAGCCAAGGGTAACAAACAATAGTATCGAACGCATAAAACCACCGTCTGAATGTTGTGAAACAGCATGTGGCCGGGCTATCTGCGATACGCCCGGCATTCGCGCCGCTATGCCGCCGGCATACGCGGCGCTGTTTATCATTTTGCAGCATACCCGCACACTGCCAACAACAAATGCCCATGCAATCTCTCACAACGCGCATTTGCAAAGCCAGCACCAAATAATTTAGCACAACACACAAAGATGCACAAACCCAATATCCCCGCACATTCTTCGCACGGTTCGATATTTATTGATACACCACACCATTCTATAGTATGTTCAGCATTTGTTGTTTATGCTCACGGCATCATCGACAAAACACCTATCCCCCTTTCCCAACGGAAAGAGAGATGATTAAGCAAGTAGTGCCTGGAGATATCGAAACAAGCTGGGACGTGTCGTAACACGTTTCCAGAAACCAATTATAACAATGCATGTCATGACAATTAAGGAGAAATTATGCGGCTGATTCGAACAATCATAATGCTTGGTCTGGCAGGATCTGTTCTGATGGGATGCGCAAGCACCAAATCAAATACAGTCGTCAATGTCCCATCACTAGATCAGAATCAAAACCTGGCTGTCTGGCAGGCAGGCACACCAAACCCGCTCCAGTATTATGTGCCGAACGACGCCGCACTTGCCTTCATCACACAGCGAAACCAGGATATGCACAATCCGGGACTGCGCCTCATATACGAGATACTCACGTCCCCCATACCTTTCTCTGAGATTCGGCGCGCGTTCAGATCCTATGAAAGATACAATGATATCGCGGATGAACTGGGGCTCAATCCGGATGGCCAGTTCGATGCCGCAGGGTATTTGTATGATTACTATGCAGTCGTTCATCTGACCTTCAATGATGCCCACAAAACGATGACAAAGCTGGACGATTTGTTTAAAGAAGAATTTGAAGACACGATATGCGCCACCACATACGAAAACGGTGAATTCAAAAATGACTGCAAACCAATGCTGGCCATCTCAGATGTACCGGGCTGGCGCATCTATCAACTAGCCGATAACAGATATCATGTATTGATGAATGCCGCTGTACATTACAGCACAAATGTGATCACCGTTGTCTGGTATACCCCCGATCATCCGCTCCCGGAACACGTTCTGGCCGGCGCTTCTGCACCATTTGCCCCCCGCTCCCGCGATGATAACGCCGTATTTGTCGGTCGAATCAACGCCGGAAACTTTGTGGAATTCATAGCCAGACAGCCACTCATCGCAGAATCACTTGACGAAGAGTACTGGAACGAAGACGATGATGTCTATGGTTTTGTCGATCCAGAACGGAAACGGGCTTACTGTGAAAAAGAACAGAATACAGCCTGTACCAGTAAGTGGGAAAGAAGAGATAGGTGTGAGAAGCTGGCAGCCGCACACTGCCCCAAACCCGAAAAGGACCCCGCAGAATGTACGGATTGCAATGTATGCAGTTGCTTTTCTTCAGCGGTCCAGCCTGAGATTGATGATGATGATGATGATTATCTGTATGATTGCAGCTGGTACCTCAGTTGTATAGATTGCGCATACGAAGATGACTGCTGGTCTGCAATGAGCGGCGAACAAAACGCTTCCTACAAAGATAGTCTCAAAAAGCTGGGCTATACAAGCGTCAGTGACGATGTATGCATAAAAGAAGCAAAAGCGCTGTTTTCAGATCTTCCGTCCGCAGAATTGGAAGCAATCGTCACGAATACCGGTGCCGTTGGATTTAAACTCCTGTTACAATCCACACAAGAACATATCAATGCCTACCGTTCTATGATTTTGGAACATGCCGTTCCGGAAGATAATGACGGACAAATCAAAGGCTATCTTGCAGTGGATATCCCAAAATATACATACAAACTGTTCGATGAACTGAAGCAAAAGCTCGGCCAGAGCAAACATGAATGCACACAGATTCAGGCTTTGGAATCCGTCAGAATGCATGCGTTCAATGAGCTGAAAGAAGAGCTGAGTGATGAACCCTGGCTGGAAGATGCATTTCTCAATATGGGCTCTGCCTCTATCCTCCTTAAACACTTCTCAAATCCCAGAAGGCTTAAAAAACCTGTGATGTGGGGATATGTCGAAAATTCACCTTCAGTGCTGCAAATGATAGAAAATAAAATTCTATCGGAAATCAATGACGATGCAGACGATCCGGAATATATAAAATATGAGATCAACGGGAACAAACTGATCTTTGGATCCCAGCAATTCGACCCGAAAACTGTCAAATACAAAATGGTAAAAGACAACAATACTTTTTTGGATCTCCAGATTCGGGAAGATTTCATCAGTCATTTTGCAGGCGGATCGAACAGCTGGATGTTGTCAGACTATCGTTTGTATTTTGGACTGACCCAAAACAACGAAATCGTGTTTTCTGTGATTCCGACGGCCAAATAAATC
>CAMKRB010000161.1 GCA_946415045.1 uncultured Myxococcales bacterium | reverse complement strand
ACACGGTTTTTCCGTCGGCTGCGCGATAGACTTCTTCGAGAATGCGGCGATCGACCGGTTCACCTGTGCCGCTTCCGGTCACGATCACGGCATCGGCATGCGCCCGCAGCAGCGTATCTTTGGTGGCATCGGTCGCGCTCAGCGGGGCCAGCGGCGTCGCATGCTTGACCAATACATCCGCCAGAATCGCAATATGGTTGGCCGAAAGCTGCTGGCGATATCGCAATACATTATAGGCATCGCCTTCGATGATGCCCTGATCCGTGACGTATGCGCCGGAAATCACGTTGATGCGGACGAAATTGGCTTTGACTGCGGTTGCAATGCCAATGGCTGCAATACCGTCGTTGCGCAGACAGTTGATACCGATGATCAAATCGGGATATTTCTTGCGGATTTCGTGGCCCACGATCGTCATCATGGCGGTGTGATGCACCGGCATCGGCTGAGACGCATTGCCCTTGGGGAATGGTGCGGACCCAAAATTCTCGATAATCAGTGACGAAATACCGCCCTCGACAATGGCATCGGCATCGGCCATTGCAAACGAAAGAATCTCGTCAAAACTGCGGCCATCATAATACGGATCTCCCGGAAGTGCCGGCAGATGAACGACGCCAATCAGTCCTTTCGGTTCCCACTTTTCCATAATTTCTCCTTATTGTTTTTACACCGACTCACAGGCCAGATAGGTCTGCAAAATCACGTGATATTGCGGATCAAACTGCAGCAGCTGGTTATCGATGGGGATCACCGTGAGCTGTGCGTGTTTGAAAGATGGTGACAGGTTGTCCCACACGCTGTTCAGTCGGCGAATGATATATAAAAATTCGTGAAAATATTCGAGCATTTCGTCATCTGCGGCAATGCTGTAGGCGAAGCCCTTAATCATCTTCAAGCTGTACCGCACGAAATAGGCGACGAACTGGTTGGCTGGCGTCAAATCCCGCCGGATGATGCGCCTGTCAAAGACCTTTAAAAACCGCCATTTTTGCCCGCGCTGCGTAAAATGCGGCATGCGCTCGGTGATGGCGAGCGCACCGGGTTCATGGGCCGAAGCGCCGAGCAGGGCGGGATCGAGTGCAGCCGCTTGTCCCACGTCGACAAACGGTGTCTGGACGCGCAACTCCTGCTGCGGATGATCACAGACGGCACGCAGCGCCACCCACAGCGCTGGGCGGCTGAATAAATCGATCAATGCTGTGGCGCGTTTGGTATCACTCATTGCGGTTGCACTAGAAGAAGCTTGCCAACCCGGTCTCCAGCAGCTGGCGGGTCATGCGGAACAGTTTATTGGACGTGAGCGGATATACCGGCGATGCGAGCTGCATACGCTTGAGAATGCCGGGCATCTGCCGGGCATCCAGAATATCGGCCACCAGATCCCCGGCTGTTTCGTGCAGTTTTGCCTGATCGGTTTCGCCGGTAATCGCAAACGCCAGAAATACGGGTAAAATCGATCCCAGCTTGTCCTCGCCGCCTCGCAGCTTGGGCAGGATCTTCGACGCCATGCAGAAATCGCCCTGCTGCGCCCATGTGCTTTGTGACTGCTGGATATAATCCAGTATTTCTTTGACTGTGCGGTAACCAAAATGCAGATTTTCGGGGCGCAGAATCTTGTGAATCGTCGTGATCGCTGGCTGCGCATCCGCATAACCGGGCCAGTCGTGACAAACCCGGTCGTAATCCATTTCGTTGAATTCCATCACAAAGGCGCGATCGAGCACTTTGGGGGAGAACGAGAATGTCGTCTCATCGACGTTGACGGTGCCGATAATCGTGAGATTTGGCGTGAATGTAATCTTGGGCGGGACGACGCGGTGCCAGTCTGCACCATTGATGATGTCCGCCAGATCTACCGGTATTTTCTTGAGCATCATCCCTGAATTTGCCATCGATAAATAGTGGTAGGCGAGCGTCCACGACCGATCCATCTTGCCGATATAAAGCTGTTCGTGCACGCTGTCTTCCTTGCCGATCTCGCTCTTGGGGGCGCTCACGGTCCAAAGCGGCCTGTTAAACGGATGGACCTGCGAAAGTTCGCCCATCTGTATCTCGCCATTGGCCATGGTCGTCGGGCATTCCATCAGGCTGAGAATATCGGCAAGATAATATTCGACGCGCGCCAGATTGAGCTCGTCGAGGATGATGAAGTGGCGCGGCGCGGCATCTCCATAGGCGAGAAATTCGAGATAGGCATGCATCGCGACAAGCGTGGCAGAAGTCGGGTAATACAGGCCCGTCAGCGGGTTGTAATAGCCCCAGATCTTCTGCGGATCTGTCCAGTCCGGGCGCACCGGCAGAAATGCAACGCGGTATTTCATCACGTCGTTGAGATTGGACGCCTGAATCTGGGCTTTCGTCAGATGGTCGTGCGGCTCGCGGACATCGATGTAGGCATTGCCATCATCACCAACAATATCGGGGATAATCCCATTTTTTGCCAGCGTGATCTTGAACGACTGGGCGCTCCCCTCGCCACTGTACGACAGGCCGGTGAATTGACCGTTATCCATCATACCTGCAGCAATTCCCGCAGCAATGCGGCGCGCAAGCTGGGTCTTGCCCGACCCGCTGATGCCCGACAGCAGCATAAAGGGTTTGGTTACCAACGCTGTGACCAGCGACTGTATTACGCCTCGTCTTTCTCGTATCATTGCTTCGTTGCCTCCTGCAAAAAAACAGATGACTCTTTACCACATTTGGAATGAAAAGTGGAAGTGCAACAAGATCCTCAAAACGGTTGACGATAGAACCCGTCGGGGTGATAATACAGCTGCTTGTTGGATTTTGTTTTCTCTAACGGATAAGCCTATGCCTCCAGAAAAAAAAGCATTAAGTGATTTTCAAAACATCCTGTCTTCAGAAATGGATGTTCAGGAAGAGCTCTCAGGCGGACTGCTGGATGGTTTCGCCATTCGCAATGTCGATTTGCGGCGCACGTCATTTGCAGACCGCAAGCTGCGTAACGTTCTGATCCATCGCGTCGCCATGCCCAGCCTCAATTTCGAGGGAATGTCCGCTGATGCAGTCCAGTGGACCGAAAGCGGTCTGCGCGGCAGCAACCTGCGTTACACAGAATTCGACAGTCTCAACATGTCCAACTGCGAGGCTATCGAATGCAATTTCGACGAATCATTGCTTCAGAACTCCGCTGTCTTCGAATCGGTGCTCTCCAATGCCACATTCGTCAAATCGAAAATCGTCAAGACGACGTTTCAGTCGTCCGAAATGTATGGTGTCGATTTCGAAAATGCATTTCTTGCACAGTGCGAGTTTACTGATCCCAAAATGGGCAATGCCTCGCTCACGCGCACCAATTTCCATCGCGCCATGATTATCGATTCGTCACTGAAAGGTGCCAATCTGCACGCGGCCAATTTCACCGACGCCATCCTGATTCGCGTCGATATGCGCGGCGCCAATCTCGTGCGCGCAGACATGCGCGGTGCAGTGCTCATCGACTGCAAGTTCAATCCGGACGATCGCGACGGCGCGCTCTGGTCCTAGTTCCTATTCACAGGCATTTCTTTGGATTACTAACATATAAAGAGGGAAAAGAATGGCATCGACCCAGCAGCATCAGGAAATCAAAGCCGCGCTCGAACGGTACACAAAAGAAGAACTCGTCGAACTGATGGAGCATCTGCTCAGAATCTATGTGCTCAACGAGCCCGTCAAACTCGACACCGCTATCTCAAAACCCGAAAATGTCAGGGACCTGGGCGGTTACTCGTTCTCACAGATCATCACCTATCTGCAGAACAATCTGGAAGTCGACGAACTGAGCAAATTCCGCGTCACGCCTTATACCGTCTACGTTTCGGTAGGCGAGGCCGAATTCGATCTCAATGGCCCAACGCCAACTCTGGCAAGTGCAAAACCCGAATCCCGTGACGACGACGATGTCGATACCGACGAGGATGACGATGAGATGACGCCGGCCGAGCGAATGGATGCGCTCGATAACAAGCCCTGGCGCCGTGCTCCCGAACCAAAACCCAAAAAGAAATCCGGTCCCACCGTCGAAACGCCGACCATGGCCGATCTCTTTGCCGACGATGGCAACCGCGACCGCGGCTACGCATTCTACGATGAACCCCCAGAAAGAGCCGAAGAGGAGGAAGAAGAACTCCCGCCGCCTATCGCCGATGTCGCCCCCGGCGACGATCCCGCTGTCAAAGTCGAAGAACCCGCAACTCAGGATTTCGCCAAGGCTGCCGCTACTCGCGAAGAAAAACCTGCAACGCCGCCCGCTGCCCCTCCCCCTCTTGCCGCCGGCGATACACAAATCAATCCAAACAACCGTTTCGCAAGCCTCGACCTCGATTAACAGGAGAGCCTCATGCCGTCAGATATCATTCGCGTTCGCCGCTTCTTCGAGCGTGGCCTGTATTTCTATGCACAGGGACAGTTCGCCGATGCCTGCGTCAATTTCAAAGACGCCATACAGCTCGACCCGAACTTCCTCCCCGCCAGAACGCACATGGCCGTCTCCCTCGCCCAGCAGCATAAGTACGTCGACGCCATCAAACTCCTCGAAGAAGGACGAAAACAAGTCCCGCTGCGCCCCGATCAGCAGCTCGAAGTCCTGCGCCTCCTCGGCAATATCTGCCTCATTCGGCAGGATTATCCCGCTGCCGGTTATTACCTCCGCGCCGCTCGAAAAATCGATCCCCGAAACTCCGGCATCCGCCTCATGCTCGCGACATGCTACGCCAAGGCCGGTCAGTTCGCCGACGCTACCGATCTCCTGCTCGAAAGCGCAAAAGCTCAGGATCCCTAGTGTTGATGAAGTTTTTTTATGGTTTGCGCGGCTATGGCTGCAATGCTTTGCGCCATACGCCGCGCTTTTTTGTGCGCTATTGACCGCAAGCGGCCAATACGCGCACAATCCCTGTGTTTGCATTAAATTACTTGCTGTACGCCACGCACTGACGTCGCTTTTGTATGAATGAACTCACGCGCAGTAATCGCGCCCGGGAAGGAAATGAATATGAACAGACTTATGGTTTCGGTTGGGATAATCGCTCTGGCTTTTGCATTCGCTGGATGCGCAGGGAGTAACAAGACTCCGGCTGCCCCTGTCGATGTCTACGCTCAGATGGAATCGGAGGCTTTGCAATTTGTCGCTGACAGTTCGCCTATGCCCGATACTTCGGAATGGCTGCAGGCTGCCAACAACGGCGATCCCGCTGCCAGCTTCGTACTGCACATGATGTACAGGGATAACATCGGTAATGTGGCGCATATCAACAACGGAGAACCTACCGATGATACTCTGGATGAAAAAGACAGGTTCCGTGAGATGCTTCGGTGGCGGGATAAGTCCTCGAATGGCGATTACTATATCTATTCAAAGCTTGCTCGCACGCCATCCCTCATCTTCAGCGAATATGAAAAAGATGACGATAGTGTGGTTTCCTATGGCGATGCGGATGCAAAGGCCCGCGCCTTCCTCGAAGAAGCCGCCAAACGCGGATACGCTAACGCCGAATATATTCTTGGGCTGATTCACTGGAACGGAATGGGCGTTGCTGTAGACAAAAACAAAGCTTTTGCATTGCTGGTGCGCGCAGCCAATCACGGCGTTTCAAATGCTCAGTTCGATATCGGCATGATGTATGAGCTGGGGCTGAACGGCAATGCCAATGCCGAAAAAGCTCGCATCTGGCTCGAAAAAGCTGCGGGTAACAATAATCCGGATGCGCTGTTTATTCTGGCGATGAAATATGCCGATGGCATTGGTGTCTCGAAAAATATCGATAAAACGCATGATTATGAAAACAAGGATTTGACATATCACGTGTGGATGAAAATGCACCGCGATTACGTCGGACAACAGGATGTTCTGTGCTCTTTTGATTTTGATGAGAGCCGGATGAAGCATATCAACGAAGATGATTGCGGCGGTGAAGATGAATTCTGGTTTGATACCGAAGATATGACCGAAGAAGAAATTGAGAAACAAATTGAGGCAAGAGTGCTGGAACTCAAGTCCCAGAAATCCCTCCCCTATACAATCGATTACCTGATGGCGAGGAAATGGCTGGAGCGATCGGCAGAAAACGTCAGCAATGATCAGTCCAGGATGCTGCTGGCTCAGATTTATACCTTGAGCGGATGTCGCGGTGGTAAAGATGTTTCCAGCGTCGATACAGTGAATCTGGCCGCTTCTTTGATTCAAACCTGTGTCGATCACCAAACGCCGTATGCAAAATTTGCTATGGGTCAGTTGTATCATCTGAATGCGCAATCCTGGGAATACCGAGATAATGAGGAGAATTTGGAAAAACGCGATGAATGGTACAGAAACGCACTGGACTGGTACGAAAAAGCCGCGCAGGATGACGATAAAAAAGCATGCATGGTTTTGGCCGATGTTTATAGTGGTGTTGACTATCCCAGTATCAGTGACATACTTGGCATAGAAGCCGATAAGAAAAAGGCATTTGAATATGGCCAGAAAAGCGGCGATCCCTACATCGCCGCACGCAGTGCAGTGGATAATGCCGAACAGGCTGCAGCTGAGGGAAAAGAAGAAGAGGCCATCGAATGGTATCTCAAGGCCATCGATCTGTATGTCCAGGGCGATCCCGAAAATGCAAATCGTGAACAGGTCAAAGACTTATATGTCAAGATTGGTGAGATCTATGATCACAGCAAGACAAAATTGCACAGCCTGAGTAAGGCAATGGAATACTATAGTATGGCTGTGACCGGCGACGGGTATAAGAATATGTATCCCGCTGATTTGGAAAAAGTTGCAACGCGCCTCGGTGAAATCTATAACAAGGGAAAAGAGGGCATTAAAACAAATAAAAAGTTATCTCTGGAGTGGTACCGTCGTGCAGTGGAAGCTACCTATTATGGCGTTCAGACCAGTGCGGCATTTAAGCATATAAGCGAACAGCCTAAAGCTGATCTCAAAGAGGCCATCGAATATCAGATTAAACTGGAACACGATAAAAAAGTGAATGAGTTCTTTGTGATTAAATCGGGACTGAAACCATGCATCAAAAATAATAACGCATGCCCTGCAAAAGTGACGACGCTGTATCTGGAGTCCATTCAAAAAGCAATAACCGCAATAACCGCATATTCGCTGGCAACAACGGGAAAAGCCGATCTGACCTATATCGATAATACGTTCTATTTCTTTGCAATTGCACTCGGACATGACGACAGCTATCGCAATCAACTGAGCAAATATTCGGTCGCTTATGATGCGATTTACAATAACTACGACCTGATAATGAAAGATCGCGAAATGCTGTTCTACATCTGGTTCCTGCGCCAGATCCCCTACGCTGCTGCCGATGCGTTCCAAAAAATGCAGTCCGAAAAATCGTGGGACGATTACATGAAAGAAGCTCAGAAACTGGTGAAGAAAGAGTCCGAACTCAAAAATGGTTTCGGCTATGATTTGCTTTCACGCGTGCAGTCTTTTAAGGCGGGGCTCAATCCATAGATTGCCTGATTGCGGACTGTTGCGTGTTTCGTCCCCCCGTGTTTCTGACAATATTGCAAAAAAAAAGGCTCTGTACGACAAGCGAGTTGATAGCATCAAAATGATCATGACACATCAAAGCGATACAAAATATGACACGCCTGCAAGGCGTCACTTCTGCATCAGTAACCGGGTGTGCCTGCGGCACGCCCGGACAGACTAGCTAATTACCCCAAATCTGATAGGAACAACACTGTCGCCGTACACAGCTAAAAAAAAGAGGTTTCGGGAGCGATCCCGAAACCTCCTATTTTATTGCGAAATGTAAAGATCAGGGCCCATTCCACCGTGCATGATAGTCGCGGACGTCATAGTGGGTGAAGGAGTGGTATTTTCCAAGACCGCCATCCTGGATTTTGCCCGCTGCGATCAATTCTTCGATCTTTGCGTGGACCTGGCCTGGGGTATATCCGCTCACCACAATATCGGCTGCATTGCCATACATGTGCTGGCTGTTTTTGGCTGCACCGGGCACATTGGCATTATAGCTGGGAGCACGGTAACCGCTGTTAATAGTGATGGATTTGTCGCCGAGTT
>CAMKRB010000160.1 GCA_946415045.1 uncultured Myxococcales bacterium | reverse complement strand
GGCGCAGATTGGGATCGTTTTGATTCTGTTCTCTTTTTGTTTGGAGCCTGTATATGAAAGATATGCGTAAAGGAAATGCCAAGGTACTTGCCAGTGTATTTGGTGGCCTGATGCTTGCCATGATTCCGTCGGCGAGTTTCGCGGAAAGTCCGGAAATCGACTGCAATTCCCTTCCAGAATCAGAGATGGAAAAATTCTATGAGCTGTCTGGAGAATTCGGCGCTGCACTTGAAGAAAAAGACTTTGAAAAAGCACTTCCGATTGCACAAAAAGCCATGTCAATGTGTACGACAGATACTTATACGGAGTACTCACTCGCTCGCATCTATCAGCTCAGCGGTGACTGCGCGAGTGCTTATTACCACTTCGAACGCTTGAGCAACCGCGGTACTGCTCTCAAAAAAGAAAATCCCGACATCTATAAAGAAGTGAACAAGCATTTCAAAACAATCAAATCGAACTGCGGTGATGTCGTCAGCCTCGAAATCGAATGTGCACAATCCGGTGTGAAGCTTTCGATGAATGGTTTGCCCAACTCGAATGCATCCTGCCCGTTCTACGGCAAGGTCTCTCCAGGCTCCTATTCACTCACAGCCACAAAAGAAGGTTTCCAGCCCTACAAAGAACTGATCATGGTTTCCGAAAGCGGCCAGAGCGTCAAAATTGGTGCACTCAAACCTATTAAAAAGACCGTTCAGGTCTCGATTCAGTGCCCGCACGGCTCCGTTTCTTTCGATCTCATCGATCCAAAAGGTGAAAAGAATACCTACAAATGCCCGCAGGATAACCTTGAACTCGAACTCGGTACATATCAGGCTTATCTGAGCAATTCCGACAAGAGTAACGCCATCACGTTCGAAGTCACCAAAGAAGGTGAAACACAGTTTAAGATCCCAACGACTTCTTCAAGCTGTTCCGCCACCCCGAATTCCAACCAGACTACGCCGTTCGCCGCATTGTTCATGCTGATCGCCGGTCTTGGCTTTGGTGTGATGCGTCGTCGCACCAATCGTGCAGAATAATGGATCTCACAGAATTGACGCCGCGCAGCCTCGTCGAGGGGTTGCGCCGCCGGCTTAAAAAAAGTCTCGGGCAAAACTTTTTGCTCGATGAAATCATTACCCGCACCATCGCTCGCGAAGTCGAATCCTTTCGGCCTCTCCATATCCTCGAAATTGGCCCTGGTGCCGGTGCTCTTTCGCTCGCCCTCTGCAGCTTGCATCACCCAATCACCGTTGTTGAAAAAGACGATCACTGCGCCGATTACCTCGGCCAGGTCTTTGCTCAACAGCCCGATTTTCACGTGATTCACGGCGATGCACTCAGCGTCGATTTGCCGGATTTCTGCATGAATGCTGAGGATCGCACCGTACTCGCCGCAAATCTGCCCTACAACGTCGCTTCCCAAATTTACTTCCGCTTCATAGATGCAGATATGCCATTGCTCGGTATGGTGTTGATGTTCCAGCGCGAAGTCGCCGATCGCTTCCTCGCAAAACCCTCTACCAGCCAGTACGGCATCTTGTCCGTCATCGGTCAGTATTATCACGACATCGAACGCGTTATCGATGTGCCGCCCGAGTGCTTCTTCCCCGCCCCGAAAATTACCAGCACCGTCATTCGCTTTACACCACGCCGACGCGAACTCTCCCCCGAACGTGAACCCGCTTTCCGTAAACTCGTACACGCCGCATTCTCCCTGCGCCGCAAAACACTCGCCAACAGCCTGGCCGGTTTCGCTCAACTCGATAAAGCCGCATGGATACAGCGCCTCACCGATCTCGGCTTCGCACCCACCGTTCGCGCCGAATCACTCCAAATCGCCGATTTCATCAAAATTTTAAACTCGCTGGATTAATTTTCATTTTTTTTTGGCCGATTTATTTTCGATTGCCACATATATCATGTGAACTACACACGCTCACCGGAGGTGCTACAGATTCAATCTGGCCGGTGGCGATGTCCCTGGTTTCGGCTGCGTCACATAACGAGGTTCACTGAGTCAATCAAAGTCTGACGAGACAGGCTGAATCATTGGATCCCGGCATCATGCAAAGGGACACTGATGAATTGGCGTGTTTATAGGCAGGTCAAAACGTAGAAGTGTACCCAGTTGGAGACGCAGCTGGTGGTGGTGGCGGGGGAGGGGCCCAAATGTAATGGGCGGCGAGTTTTTATGTCCATCTTTCTTTTTTTGTGAAACGCGTCTTGCTCGCGCTGCGCCGCGTGCGCGTCTATTGGCTTGCAGCCAATACGCCGCGCCATCATTAAAAAGGCGGCTGCGCCGCGTGCGCGTCTATTGGCTTGCAGCCAATACGCCGCGCCATCATTAAAAAAGCGGCGATGGTAAACCATCGCCGCTTCGCAAAACCCAAGGCTTTATGCGATTATTTTAGATCTTTAAAATTCAGGAACAAGCTGATACCGTTGCCGTTAATCGTAAATCTGAGCGCGCCCATCTCAGCATTTGACATGCTTGATGCATCTTCATCGTCTTTTTTGGCCGAAACGCCGATTTCGTTAAAGTTGAATGAAATCGTTGTGTAATCCAAAATGCCCTTGAAGAATGGCGTACCTGTAATCATGTTGATGGCGGTTGCAACGAGTGTGAGGCCACCATACGATTTACCGGCATGGATGTTGCCAATACCAATTTTGAATTTACTGTCTGAATCGATTTCAGCATTCAGACCGGCGATCAAATCGATATAGCCGCACAGTCCTGAATCACTCCAAAGTCTGAATGCAAGGCTGAAGTATTTACCCCAGTCATCCGGATTATTATTGTACCAGTCATATTTCAGCAGCTGCTCCTGCGGATATTCTTCGGCGATGTTGGTCATTGTGACCTTATAATTCAAATTGTTGTCGGTATCCTGGATGTTTGTGTCGATATAGGTATCGTCCGATGTACCCTTGGTTTCGCGCATCATGCGGGCGAGCAGTCCGCGGATCAAATCGGGGTGAATGTTCAGACCAACATCTGCATTCTCCGGGAACTGATAATCAATCGCGGTCTTGGAATTTGCAGATACGATGTTGGAATAAACACCGAGCTGAATGGTTTTGGAATCTCTTTTAACGATAGGTGCACCGGCGATCAGTTTGATTTCCTTGTTGCCGACTTCCCATGCACCGATATCGAACAGCGCGAAATTCTTGAACTTGCTCGAAACGAAATACTGCCAGGCTGAATTGACGCCGATTTGAATATATTCGTCGATGCTGCCGCCTGCAGCATTCAGCTTGGTAAGCTGTGCATGTCTGATGTCGGCAAAAATGGATGTTCTCAGACCTTTGGCATAATCCGCGGCATTGTTGGGATCATCGCCTTTGATTTTGGAATAAATCGGTAAACCAATGGATGCGCTGATTGTCTTTGTGCCGCCCAGACCGCCCAAAAGCGATACTTCGATTGGCAAATCCATGGTAATGCAGCTGATCTCGTTGTTTTCCTTAACCTGCTGGGCATAAAAGCTGTCGTAATAGTTCAGATCACTCTGCAGTGTGGTCAACAATTTTGTGAGCTGATCCTGATCACAACCGTCGAGCTGGATGGTTGGGAATTTGAGCGTAACTGTACCCAGGCCGCTGACATTGTACGAATAATTCCAGTCGGTGGCTGCTCTTAAGAGCTTGTTCACACCGGACTTGTTCAGCAGCAAAGCCATCGAAAAGCCCATGGTGCCTTTGGCCATGCCGGCTTTAAGCTCTTCGATCGGAATCAGTTCGCCTTCGGCTCTTACTGCAGCCTGATACTGCGAATCCAAATCTGGACAGCCGGCCAGAGAATTGAGTAAACCGCCGTTTAAAAGATTGTTCAGAGAGTTTTCATCGCAGCTCGTTGAAGAGGTTAATGAGAGTGCGGCGACGGCTCCAAGGGCGCATGTGGTCAAAAAAGAACGCTTCATAAACTCATCCTTTATGATGGAAGTGGATTGTCGATTACTCAGGGGACACAGTCCCAAACATCCAGTATAATAGAGATTTGACACACGAAAATAAAATTTTAATTCCGCATCGATGAAAAAATAGCTAAATAACTTGATTTTACTTACGATTGTATATAGTTTCGCTCGCCATATCTGCGGCAGAGAAATTTGCTGCGGTTTTGTTTTTCGCATCAAAGGTCACCAATTGTCCGGCTTTTGGCCGCCCTGGTGGCTGTGAAATAGGGCAGTTGATTGCCGTTATTGAGTTTTTGCCATGCTGACACTGATTTACGTCATTTTTACTTTTGTTTGTATTTTCCTGATCATCACCGTATTGCTCCAGCCCGGAAAAGCGGGTGGATTGGGCGCTGCATTCGGTGGCGGAAGCAATACCGTGTTTGGTGCAAGCGGTGGCACCCCAGTATTCCGCCGCATGACTACTGGTGCTGCGGTTATCTTTATGCTGCTCAGCCTTTTGCTGGCCTATATGTCGATTAACCGATCCGTCACGAATACCGAAGATACGTCCAAAAAACGTGGTCTGGATTTCTCGAGCTATACACAGGAAGCAGGTAATGATGACCTCATTCCTATTCCTGCTGCACTTCAGGAACCTGTTGCTGCTCCCGCAGCTGCAACCGCTCCCGTTGAGGATGCTCCTGCAGCTGATAATTCTGGTGATATGCCTGGTTCTCTCGATAACCCAACAGCGCTTCAGGCCCCCGCAATCCTGCAGCAGCAGCCAGGCATGCTTCAGATGCCATCGCTTCCACAGAATCTGGATCTGGATCTGAATCCCATTGTTCCAACAGATACTGCAATTGCACCAGCTGAAGCCGCTCCCGCAGCTGAAGCCGCCCCCGCAGCTGAAGCCGCCCCCGCAGCTGAAGCCGCCCCCGCAGCTGAAGCCGCTCCCGCAGCTGAAGCCGCTCTCGCAGCTGAAGCCGCTCCCGCAGCCGAAGCCGCTCCCGCAGCCGAAGCCGAAGCCGCTCCCGTTGCACCTGCTGAATAAATTCACTTTTTGGCAATCGATAGTATAAATAAGGCAATCACATGTCATTGTGGTTGCCTTTTTTTTGTAAATCTGGATTTCCAATCGCAAGACGTGTTAAACTCTGAATGCAGATTTTTGCAGACATTTCGATGGGAGGTGCTAATGTCTACGCTTCAGCTTATCGCATTGCTTGGTGTTGTTATTGGCTTTGTTGCTTTTGTTATCGAAATGGTAAAAAAGCGCAAGAAAGCCTACTGGCTCTACGCCTTACTCATCATATCGTCATTCGTGCTGCTGCTGGTCGCCAGCCATGCCGAGAAAAAACGATTGGCTGATGCAGTGGCGAATCAGGAAATCGCAAATCAGGCAAATCAGGTGAATGATCAGGTTGTTGCTACAGCTGATCCTGGTCAGCCAAATGCCGTCGATGACGATGATGATGGCTTTGTACTTGGTGATCCAATCGATGATGCACCTGAAAATGCGCCTGTTGAAGCCGCAGCCCCAGAAGCTGGCGATGCTGGTGAGGCTGCCGCTCCCGAGGCTGGCGATGCTGGTGAGGCTGCTGCTCCCGAGGCTGCCGATAATGCGCCAGTTGCAGCAGCTGACCCTGAACCTGTTGCAGCACCCGAACCCGTTGCAGCACCCGAACCTGCGCCTGCTGCGGCACAAAATGATCCCAATGCACCTGTTGCCGAAGCTGGTGAAGCCACTTCCGAAAATAAGGTGAATGAGGCAGTCGCTTTTTCGGGCAAAAAATCCAAGGCTGCCAAAGGTTCCAGCATTGTTTCGTATGAGTGGGATTTTGGTGATGGAAAAACGGCCAAAGGCAAAGAAGTTAAACACGCATACGATAAAGCCGGTGAGTATACTGCAACGCTCACGGTGACAGATAAAGAAGGCAGAATCGGTACTGCCACACGCAGTGTTTCGATTGATCGCCCCGAAGCCAAGCTCAAGGTAGCAACGCCTAAACTGGCCAATGTCGTGGATGTATCTGCTTCACAAGCCCCTGCAACTGGTACAATTACCAAAACATTCACCGGCTCAAAGATTAATGTCGAAGTCACTGGTTATGTGGCAACTTCCGGCGAGTGCAAATGCTCGATGATCGCTTCAATCCACGGCCCCGGATGCGATGTGACCAAATCGAAAGGATTCGAAGAAGACGAAGAAGGCACAACAACAGTCAGAGCCACATGCAAAGGCGAATTGGGTGAATATACCTGGTCGGTTGAAAGAAAGGCCACCGGTAGTTGCTATTGCACCTGGAAAAATATGTCGATCGAGGTATTCGAACATTAATCCGGCTTTTTTTGGAGATAAAAAAACCGCCCACTCGGGCGGTTTTTTTTTGGCTCACAAAAGTCCTGAAAGTGCGATAGAGAATTCAGCCTAAAATTCTATCCATGCAAATTGTCCGATGGATACTACAGTTCATCGCCTTGAAGGGTCGAAATGTCACAGCCCGGGGTGAGCCCGAAGGGCGTAACCCCGGGATCGTAGATGCATCCTCACAATCAGCACGTTGAAAGTGTGTAACAAAATCACAAAACAAAAAGAACTCGACAGCCCTGCGGGGCAGAGCCCCGGCTGAGTTGCCCCGGCAGTACCACAATTCAAAATGATTTATTCCACAGTCACAGATTTCGCCAGATTTCGCGGCTGATCGACGTCATTCCCCAGCAAATCGGCGATATGGTAAGCCAGCAGCTGCAGATAGAGCACGCTTAAAAAAGGCTGCACAAATTCATCGCATTCCGGGATTTCAAAGAAATGCTCCGAAACTTTCGACAGCATTTCGTCGCCTTTTGTCACGATGCTGATGATTCTGCCGCCGCGAGCCCGCACTTCCTGCAGATTCGAAAGCGTTTTTTCATAAGTTGAATTGCGCGGCGCAATCACGACGACTGGCAGCGTCTCATCGATCAGCGCAATCGGCCCGTGCTTCATTTCGCCTGATGGATAGGCTTCGGCGTGGATATAGCTGATTTCCTTGAGTTTCAGCGCGCCTTCGAGTGCTATCGGATAATTGACGTTTCGCCCCAGATACAAAAACGAACTGGCGCGCAGCAATTTCTGCGCAGCAGCGCGGATATCGTCCGATTTCAGCAATATGGCTTCCATCTGCTGCGGCACGCTTCGCAGCGCACGAATCAGTTCACGGGCTCGCCCGACATCGACGGTATTTCGCCGACGCGCAATATAAATGGCCAAAAGCAGCATCGACGCCAGCTGAGTCGTAAACGCTTTGGTCGATGCCACGCCGATTTCCGGGTCTGCGCGCGTATAAAATGTCGCGTCCGAAGCCCGGGGAATACTCGAATCCATCACATTGCATATCGCCAGTATTTTCGCACCGCGTTCGCGCGCAATCTTTAAACACGCGTAAGTATCGGCCGTTTCGCCGCTCTGGCTAATCGCAATAAACCCATCATTCGGCCCAATGATTGGGTCGCGGTATCGATACTCACTCGCCACATCGACATCTACCGGGATTCTGGCCAGGCTTTCAATCATGTATTTGCCCAGCAAACCCGCATGATAACTCGTTCCGCAAGCTACAATCTGCAGCCTGCTGCACGATTCCAGGGCGAGTTTTTCAATCGGTTCGTCCAGGTTCACCGTCGCTTCTTCTTCCAGGATACGGCCGCGAAATGTATCGGTAATCTTCTGCGGCTGCTCAAAAATCTCTTTGAGCATGTAATAGGGATAGCCTTGTTTTTCGGCCTTTGTAATATCCCAGTCGATCGTTTTCACAGGCCGGTCCTGAACAGCGCCGCTCAAATCCGATATTTCTATGTGCTGGCTTGTCAAATGCGCGATATCGCCATCCTCGAGGAAAATAAAATCCTTTGTGTATTCAAGCGCCGCCGCAATATCACTCGCCGCAAACGATTCGTCATGCCCGACCCCAAGCAGCAGCGGACTCTGCAGCCGCGCCGCAACGAGCTCATCCGGACAATCGGCGCACATCACGACCAATCCATACGAGCCGCGCACGCATTTGAGCGCATTGCGCACAGCCTGCACCAGATTGTGGCTGCTTTCGTATTGCTCGGAAATCAGATGCGCGACGATTTCGGTGTCGGTTTCGGAGGCAAAAACATGGCCTTTCGCAATCAGTTCCTGCCGCAGT
>CAMKRB010000159.1 GCA_946415045.1 uncultured Myxococcales bacterium | reverse complement strand
ATCCGGGGAAACACCCTTTCACGCCGGGAATCCAGCCAATCAATACAAACAAACCAATGATCCAGCCGAGCAAAGCCTGCCAGTTCTGCTGCAGCCAGTCCATAAACCGCTCAAAATCCGTGATATCATCACGAACGGTATAGGACGACTCGATTCTGCCTGCAGCTGAAGACTTGCCCAGATCAAAACCGCCACTCACTACCAGCGGTACATCGCCATGATATGCCTGCATCGGCGATTTTTCCCCCAACGATGGGTAGATATAAAACTCGCCAGGCTGATCGGACTTTTTGACAGTAAATTCGCCGACATCCGCACTCGTCGTCACTTTCGGTAGCGGCATCGCAGCCCACTGTTCCGGCGTCAATGGAACTTCCACGTCGCCATCCTTCATCTTCACCGACACAACCATCGGCTTATCAGCGTTCTGCAAACCATCTTTGGTTAAACTATACTCCGGCTTGTCTGCAATATTCAGCGTGAGTTCGTTTCTAAAAAAGACTTCATAGTTCAGCTTTGTATGAACCGTATTATAATCCAGATACCTCGCAGTTACATCGATATCTACGATACCCTCTTTCAGAACGATACTATCACCAGAAGATACCTGAACCGTCGATTTCGTTCCATCGGTTGCCGTATTCGTCAGTGATGCATCATATTCTATATTTCCGAGCAGCGATGTATCAGTCACCCGCGCACTGGTCGTTGCGTTTACAAAACCGAACTCCAGTTTGTATTTTCCATTGACGATATCCGCACTGTCAGTAACCTCGTTGCCATCCAGATCATATAGATAGGCATTTATCGCAACATTCGGTTTATAATATACATCAATACTTTCGGCCTGCGATACATCCAGAATATAGGATCCGGGTTCAAATTCACCGTCAAATGTCGCCACATAGCCGTTCAAATCGTCGGCGACCACCGTTCCAGCCGGATTCTGCACTGACGACTGCTTCGAATAGGTCACATGAACATTCGAACTCTGTGCAAATTGTTTGTCGCCCGATGTGATATATTCACCGATTTTTGTATCACGGCCCTGCGCAAATACAATCAATTGCTGCATCGGCACGCCGAAATCGAGCTTATAATTCCGGTTATTCTGCGAAACTTTAAGCGCATTACGCTGGAAAATGCGATTACAAATCTTTGTCAGATGCGGCAGAATTTCTTTGGTAGACGACGCATGCGCAAAATAAATGCCCTTGTCCTCATCGGCAGCTATGGTCGCAGCTTCAGGACCCATGGCGAGCATGATCACGCGGGCACGTCCATCAGCGACAAACTGGTGATAGTAGGATTCGACCTCGCTGCCCGACATCCGGCCATCTTCAAATTCGCCATCCGTCAATACAACCAGCCAGCGCTCATCTGTCGTCGCCTTCTTTAAATCTGTCGAAGCCTTGCGCACCGCATTAAACGGCGTATTTCCAAATGGCGTCACGGTTTCGTGTATCTTCGCGACATTCGAAGCAACTACCGAAGCATCGCGGCTGCCATGCAGCTGCAGCCTCGGACCGGCAGCCGTCCCGCCGTCGTAATCGCTCATGTAATACACGTTGAGCGTATCGCGTTCTCCAAGCATCGCGCCAACGACTTCAACCGCATACTTTGCCTGACACCAGGTATCCACATAACGATCCCCAAGACGAATCATACTCCCAGAATCGTCATAAACCAGATTGATCGTCCGCGTCGGCTCGTTCGATTCGGCATACGCCTGCACACCGCTGCAAATCCAGATAACACCCGCAAAAAACGCGATATGACCACGGCGTATACGCGCCAAACAATCAATTATCTTCATTCGAACTGATGGATTACCGTTAAATTGCGCAAATATCATCAGCTTTTGATGCCAATGAACCCAACCGGATGATATTGAATATGTGGCGATCCGTCAAGTTTTATCCCATGCGGGGGATGTCTCCCCCTACGGTGCTTGCTCGCTGTTTGAGACGTGCAATCGCCCGTCTCTGCAACTGCTCGCTACGCACCTACCCCCTCTGCGGGGGCTTTGCCCCCGCAACGCCCCGGTTCTGTACATTCCTAAAATCGTATCCTGTACAACAACTCACCGATTCTTATGCCAACAAAAAACCCCGGACAATGCCGGGGTCTTTTGCAATTCACTCGAAATGAATTCTACTGTTTGCACAGCTTCTTGGTGTTCAGGGTGACGGATTTATCTTTTTCAGTTGAACCAACCCATTTACCCTTCACATTGGCTGTTTTGCCATTCAACGTCGCTGTACCGGTCAAATCGCTTTGATTGAACTGGCGATAGCAACGTGCAGCTCCGAACAGGCCTTCACACTTGGCACCTCTGGGCACCGAGAAGACCATCTTGCTGTCGAACTTCATCTGCAATGCAGCCTGTTTGACTGGAGCAATGTTGATCTTGTCGCTGGTAAAGCTGTTCAAACCTGATGTGCACAGTTTTTTAACATCGGAAGCAGGAATGACTGCATCACCCAGATTTAAGCCATCCGGGAACACCTTTGTGCAATCCAGCATGTTGAAGATGCTCACAGTGTCTTCTTTCTCACGGATTTCCTCAGGAATCAATTCCTTAAAGGCATCGTAAATGTACTGGCCGTAAGCATAGGTTCCAGTCAAAGGTACGACGTAATTCGAAATCGAGAGTTCACGATTCTCAACATCAAAACTACCCTTATCCCAATAACCAACCGCACCAAGCTCTGCCAGCTCATTGGCGAATTCTACGACGATATTCGCAAATTTGGTCTTACCTGTGTAGCTCTCGACGATTTTGGTTGTTCCCGTAAGCGTCACATACTGAATACCATTCAGCAGCTTGCAATAATCTTCGCTGAGCTTGTTGTTGATGTAAGATCTGATTTGCGCCGCAATTTCTTCTTTCTTCGCCTTAATTGCTGCGTCATCCTTCGCCTTATCTTCCTTGCCTTCGCTGTCTCCACAGTTTGGTTTGCAGTGAGGCGTTTTGCATCCAAATGCAAATCTGTAAACCTTACCGCATTCACAACCTTTGTTATAATTTGTCCAAGTCATTCCACCAGAACAAGATTCTTCATCCTTGAACGCTGCATTACCAAATGAGTTAATATCTTTTTCTTTACATTCTGATACCGTGCTAAAGCACGACGATTCAGTAATAAGCTTATCCACGATATAATTAGCCAGGTACATATCCACTGTGTCACCACCATTCTTCTTGGTCGAGAAGCCATTGTAGCTTTCAGTGACCTGCTTGAGGATACATCCGATACTGGCATCACCATTTTCACACTTCATTTCCTTCAGATTACCAAACACCGGGCCGATATCGACTTTCATGCGGATATTGTAGTCTTTCACTGCGATCGTCGGAGGCAGCGGCTGAACATCCATATTCTTATCGATGACCAGCATCGAGCAATCCTTGACCTCGCAGACGGCTTCCGAACCACCGAGGTCTTCTTTTGTCTTATCATCGACATCCTTATCGCCGGTCTTTTCCACACAGCTGTCGCTATACTTGCAGCCACCGTCTTTCTTGCAGAAATAGGTCTTCACCTTTTCACCTTTGCCCTGCTTGTGGCAGTTGCTGCGGTTATAGAGGTCGAACGAGCATGCAGTACCTTCGGTATTATGGCAGACATAGTTCTCGAACTGTGAGCTGTCGATACAGGCATAACCAGTTTTGCCTGTGCCATCTTTACCAACCGCATAAATCATGAAGCTGTCGGTCACATCCTTGGCCACGATTCGGCGAGCGTTCGCTTCGTCAGATGCTGCGCTGGCTGCAACAACTTCTTTACCAGTCTTCCAATCCTTTGAACATCCCTGCTCATAGGATTGTGATGCACGATGTTTGGCAAGCGCACCGCACTGAACATCTTTATAGGCGAGCTCCGGTGTGCACTCGTAATACTCAGCAGAAGCCACGCGATAATAGATGTCTGTTGAATCACTGCTGTCTGTAGCGGTGAGATAAATCAGACCTTTGGCGTTCTTGGGCACCACAGTGGTGCTATGCGGCAACACATTTACCGTTGCGATCGCAGAGACGAGTTTCGATTTCAGGATATTGCTCTTGTTAAGGATGACTGTCGTCGCCTTGAGCTTATAAGTGGCATCCTTGCTGCCCGTGAAGAAGTCGATTGCCTGCTCTCCATTGGCATTGGTGAAGCCACCGGTGAGCTCTGTATCCATCACGGTCACGCTCGTTCCACGAATCTCACCATCGGCGCCGGGACGCGTATCACGCGACCAGCCAATCACATGATCCTTTACTGGTTTGTTCAGTCCAAGGCGAATCAGTCTGGCTTTCACCTTGATCGTCTTGTTCACAGTCGTCGTCACAGGATTGCTGCTGCTGATGACCAGGTGATAGCACTTGGGATCATCCGAATCTTTACACTGTTCGATGAGTTCCTGCATTTCCTGAGGCGTGACCAAACCTGAGCATGTCGCCAGCACGGTACCATCATCCTTTACACAGGTTTTCTGATCATCGCTCATCGTGCAATCTTCTTTGCACTGGACGGGAACAAGCGGATTGCCGTGAGAATCCAAAACCTTTGAACAGCAGGGATTGCCATCGGGATCGGTGCTGGTCGTACCCTCAAAGACATCATCTTCGGCGGTATTCATATTGGCGCACAGACCATAAACGGTATCATCCCCATCTTTCTTACAGGTTTTTCCATCAGCCTGAGTTACACAGCCATCATTACTGCACGAAACCGGCACGACGACATTGCCATAAGCATCGCGATTCTTCTTGCAGCACTTGTGACCGTCGGCATCGGTATCCACCGGATTCACATCCTGATCCTGCGGTGTGATAATCCACCCGCAAACGCCATACGTCTTTTCACCGTCATAACATGTTTTTCTGTCGGTCGAATAATACGAACCCTCACCTGAGCATTCCTCACATTCAATTGGGTGAACGAGATTGCCGTATGCGTCTTTTGTCTTCGTACAGCAGGGATTACCCTCATCATCTGTTGAATTCTCAGAACCTTCATTTTCAAGGTTCTCTTCGTCTTCCTGAGTAATCGGAAGCTCAGCAAGTTCTGCGCACAGGCTGTAAATCGGCGAGTCCTGACCGTCTTTCTTGCATTCCATCTTTTCGGGATCGACAGTCGATTTCTCACATTTGTAATTTTCAAGACATGTGGGTGGATAAATGAGATTGCCGTGCTTATCGCGTTTCTTTTCACAGCACAGATTGCCATCTGCATCCGTCACGACTGACGGCTGAGGAACTGTATTATATCCTATACACATACTGTAAACCGGCTCATCTGCGCCATTCTTCTTACATGTCCTATCCTTCGGCTCTGCATCTTCCGGTTTGCACACATAACCATTTGCACAAGCGATTGGCTGTACAGGATTACCGTGATCGTCAAGCTTTCTGTCACAGCACAGATTGCCATTCTCATCTGTCACATGTGAGCAGAGAACATAATTATTGTTACCTTGCTTACATGAGGCCGCACCATTACATTCCTTGCATCCAGCGCCTTCGGGAGTGCAGCAGATATTGCCATTTGCATCCTTTTCGATGGCATATTCGCAAATATCATATATAACGGTGCCATCCTCATTCTTACATGTACCGTCTTCTTCATTTCTATCCTTGCAGTCACACTCCAGCTTCAGACCTTTTTCCGGATGGTTAACGTCAATGGGCACGAGAACGATATTGCCATAATCGTCCCGTTTTTTCGGGCAGCAAACGTGACCGTTGGGACCGGTGACATCCTCATGTCCAACCGAAGGATCCGTATCCTGGATGGTCGTGATATCGGCGCATGCACCAAATTTAACTTCTACCTCAGTATCACCGTCCTTGACTTTCCCGACGCAGGTCGTGCCGCCGTTCAAATCGCACTCCATGCATTGAACTGGTGTAATGATATTATTATATCTATCTTTTTTCTTTGTACAGCATGGATTGCCATCATCGTCTTTCTGTGTGAAATCGCCGACTTCGGGGTCTTCCGGATCAGTTTCAGTGCCACCACCGGGTTCGCCTGGATTCCTGGCGCACAGGGTATAATCCTTCTTTTCACCGTCCACGGTCTTTGAACATGTTCTCTCGCCGTCGGGCACATCACATTCCACACACATATAAGGATGTTTGATGTTGTCGTAGCTGTCACGCTGCAATGTACAGCATGGATTACCGGTATCAGGATCGGTCGGTGTGATAACGTCCGGCGTCTGTTCATGCGGATCGGGATCTGGCTCGCCACCCGCATTATTCTCGGTCGTCACCACATACGACAGGTTGATAGGATCACCGTCTTCGTTCTCATAGTCGGGATGGAATGCCGAAACGACATAGGTCGAATCATATCCCGTACCCGTATAGAACTGTACAAGAGCGATACCGTTATCATCTGTTTTTGTCGAATTCGCGGTCAGCGTCGCATTATTGGCGATCGAATCACCACGCGTCACTTTCCAGTAGATCGTCGTATTGCCAATCGGCTGATCGGGATCATCTTCATTGGCCTTTTTCTTGATAGCCTTGACGCGCAGATTCAGCGTCTTGACGATGGGAACAGTCGGCTCACGGTCGACATCTTCAGGATAATAAACCAGCTGCACGGGATCCGCTACAGCGGGATCATCTTCGGGCATTTCAGGCGGAGGTGTGATTTCCGGTTCTGTGACTTCGCCGGTTTCGGGATCGATCACCGGATCGACATCCTCACCGGTTTCGGGATCGGTTAAACCACCACCCTGGTTGCCCGACATGGGCAGATTGTTCAATACCGAAATCGGGATATTGACAGGATTGGCACCGTCAGATGTAACTCTCAAAAGATAGAACGCATCATAGCCCGTTCCAGTGCTAATCGTGAATTTCTTTCCGCCGGCGACGATGCCGTTGGCGTCCGTTTTACCGCTGTCAGTCAGCGACATCGTATCTTTCAGCACGGCATTGTTCGATGCATAATAACCGCGATCCAGTTTGACATTGACTTCACGGTTTTCTTGAGCGACCAGACCGGTTCTGGCATCCACGACCTTGATATAAATCGACATGTCATTGTTGATTTTATCTTCGTACTTCGGGCAGGGGTGAGCTTCGGCCCCCTTGATATCGGTCGAACAAAGAATTTTGTATGCTGGCTCAGGCAAGCACACCATCCATTTGCAGGGATCCGGCGCAACATCCGGCTGCGCGTCGCCATCGGTATCCGTGCCGACATAGTAATCCTCGCCGTTCTCATCTTCTTCCAGAACGACATGCGCTTCGCTGCCTTCGTCTGTAGTCACAGGCGTTTCACACTTTCCGGCATTCGAATCTATACAATGCCCATACTCATCTCTTGTACTACATCCGCAGTCACCATTCTCACAAAGCGTCGGATCCTTACAAACAGTAAATGTACCATCTGTATTCTCAAGAACACAGCATTTGAACTCGTTATTTACATAACAATCCTTGTACATTTCTTCTTTTGCAAGCACCTTGCCCCAGTCTGTCGAAGTACACTCGCTCGACTCGACATGCAGGGTTTCGGGGTGATTGCCACTGTCGTCCGTAGGTATGGCAATTGAACCGCCATCGCCCACATCTTCGGGAGCTTTCTGCGTTTTAACTGTATACGAAACAGGTGCAAGCGATCCATGATAGAAATTCAGATAGTACTTGGCATCATAGAAACCACCCGAATTCAGAGTGACACTATAGATACCATTCGAATCGGTCGTGCCGCATGCCTGCTGAACGTTGATCTTTGTATCCGTTTTAGGTGCCACACCATTCGAATCATTGATAACTGTCGCCGCACTCTTTCCTGAATTGTTGCCGCGAATAAATGTATAACAAACTTTCTTATTCGCCTCCCCCTTGCACTTATCGTTTGTATCCGCATTGCACGATACCAGCTTTACACGCAGCGTTGTCGACGTATTTGTAAACATATTCTGCGTATCGCTCTCAAGTGCCTGCAGCTTTCCAATATCAGGACTGACCTGATTGTTGGGATCCTCGTTCACGATATCTTCAGGAACTTCAATGTTATTCTCTGTATCGTCGTTGCCTTCCTTGCAGGTGCCGGCTGTACACTGGTTGCGCACGACATGTACATGT
>CAMKRB010000158.1 GCA_946415045.1 uncultured Myxococcales bacterium | reverse complement strand
CGGCAAACATTTCGGAAACGCCGGTCGCTCCGGGCATGGGCGTGACCGTGGTCGAAAGCCGCGACGGATGGATGCAGGTGAAAACCACAGACGGCCAGAAGGGCTGGATGAATGCATCTGCTGTGGAATACATCATTCCGCGGACTTAATAAGCGGTGCCGGGCGTATGGCACATAGCCCGGCACGAGAGGGCGTATTGGCGCAGCCAATAGCCCGAAACGATGGATGTATGCGCGCCAGCGCATTATCCATCCACTCACCAAAAAAGACCTAATAACGCGTCCAGATGTCGATGATGCCGTCGCCGTTCAGATCCTCGCCGGTTTGTGTGACGGTGCCTTCGGCGTTGAAGATGGTGACGTTGGTGGAGTGACCGGTGCATTTTTCGTCGATTTCTTCGCGGGTCATGATGCCTTTGCGGTAGTAGCGGATGAGGTCGGGATAGCGCGTGCCGCCGGGCATGGGCTCGTCGATGAGCATCGCGTTGCACAGTTTGCGGTAAAACTCGGTTTTGATGAGCAGGCCGCTGTCGTAGTGATAGATGCGATCGATGTGGTTGTCGAAGTTGGAGTCGATTTCTTCGCGCGTGAGCTCTTCTTTGGCGTTGTAATACATGATGCGGTCGACGCGGCCGTCGAAGTTCACGTCGAGTTCCTTGCGGATAATCATCAGTTCGCCGATGCCCTCGGTGTCGGCTGTTTTGTGGTAGCGATAGAATTTCCACATGTCGACCTGGGCGTCGCCGTTGATGTCAAATACCTGCTTTTTGGTGTCGGTGTTGTCGAAGCGCAGGTTTTCCCGTGCTTCCTTGTAGCTCATCATTTTGGCGTCTTTTTTTGACGAAGCGCAGGCTGTGACCGATAACATGACGGATATAAGCAGCCATAGGATTTTGGATTGAATTTTCATTGTTTTCCTGTTGCATGGAATCATCAGACACACCGTTTATAAATACGGCCATTTGCGGTGTGATTCAATATCGCATATAAAGATTTTTGGGGGCATTTTCCAGCAGGTAAAGAGTTGAAAGAGCAGATGAAACGCATTGCGCTGACGTATCCGAATCGGTATGACAGTGTGGAGATGAACGAAATATGCGAAGCGCGGATTGGCGCAATGGCTGATTCGCTGATTTCGCGCGGGTTTGATGTGACGAGGATACCTCGTGATGATTTGCCGCAGCAACTGGACGATTACGATCTTGTGGTGGCTGCAGGCGGCGATGGGACGCAGCTGGATGCGGCCATTCGGATTCGCCGGCCCGACACGTGGCTGTGCGGCGTGCGGCTCTTTCCCGAGCGCAGCATTGGCTATCTGTGCCGCATGGATTATGGCGATTTCGACCGATTTGCGGGGTATCTGCGCGACGACATGGGCAAACTTGCGACCGACAGGGTGCAGCGTCTGGCTTGTGAAGTGGACGGCGAACGGCTGGATGTGCCGGTTGTGAACGATGTGCTGGTGGCGCATGAGTGTCCGGCGCGTGCGTCGCGTTATCGCATCACGTTTGCCGGCCGCACGCAGCTGCAGTGTTCATCGGGAATCTGGGTCGCGACGAATTCGGGTTCCCATGCGGCAGCTCATGCCGCCGGAGCCGATGCGCTCGATTCCACCGATGATGCCGGATGCGTCTTTGTCGTGCGGGAGCTTTCGCAATTTCCTGCCGATGAAGCACCGGTTCGAACCTCCAGATTCTGTCCCGGTATGGATGCGTTCTGCATCCAGGCTGTCAGCTCAAATCTACGCCTCTACATCGACGGTGCACTCGCCGAATTCCCAATTCAGAAACATCAGTGCGTTCGGTTTTGTCCATATCCCGTGCCGTTGCTGCGCGTGTTTTGCTAACTGGCTTTGGCCGCTTCGACAAAGGGCTGGCCTTTGCCGAGTTCAATTAGCGGCAGTTTGGTGAGCGCCGCAATGCGCCGGGCAAGCGTAAAGCACGAGTATTTGTCGAAAGAACCTTCGACGATGGCATGCGGTGTGCCGTCTTTTTCGGCCAGATACAGCGCAAATGCGTCGATATTCACGCCCTTGCGGTCGGGCCATGGATAGTCGATGAGTCCAAAGACGACATGCGTAAAACGGCTCACCTCGAACGATTCAAAGCCGTGTTCGCCGGGCAGCAGAATCTTCTGGCCATATCCCAGCGCCTGTCCCGCCTCGTCGGTGATGATGTAGGGCTGCGGAATGCGGATGACGACACTGCGATAGCGGAACGTTTTGGACGAACGGCGGAACAGCTCCACCATCGCAAAAAAGCTCACCCCCATGATGACGCCTTCCCACCAGTTAAAATACCAGAAACCGGTCATGGCCAGACGGAATGCCTCGATGACAAAAACAATGGTCATCAGCCATGCCGGAAACCGAAATCGTTCGCCGATTCGCTGGCGCAATTCCACCAGCCCAACCCACTCGTTGTTGCGTTTGGTCATCATACATCGGTCGTATAACATCGCATCACCTCAAATCGTTGCCGATACGACCGCATCACGACTATTCCGTTAGCAAATCTTTCGGCGCATGTGGGCAGTCAAGCCGCCACTTGTCATCTTCATATACAAACACGAGTTCCCGTGCTTTGTCCGATGCGCTGACCGCATAAAGCACTTTACGCGTTGCGCTTTCAGCATCCTCACGACCACCGAAGTCGTCCCGGATGTCGGTGAGCTGACCAATAAACACATCTGCAACGGGGTCAAACGGCTGTTCTTCACCATCGAAAAATAAATGGTCATCCTCAACTGCCTGCGCCAGTCCCGCGCCATCGGAGTGCGCGTTAAAAAAGTCGACCGTGCTCCTGCTCATCCATTCGGACGCATCGTCAAACCGCCCGTCCGCAAGCGCAGCATAACACTGAATGGCTGCGCGCTTGGCATCCAAAAATCTGCGCATGAGCTCCTCGGGCGACTCTTTCGGGGCCTCGGCAACCGATTTCCATTCCGACTGCGGCGGTGCATCCGGCAGCGAATACATACGCACACAGCCCAGGCCACAAATGCCAACATTCACAAGAATTCCAAGCAAAATCCAGAAGTTCAGACGATTTTTCAATTTCATTCTCCATCACGCAGGGGACACCACAGTCCTCTTCACGCCTGTTTTAATGTGAGATGGCATATAAAGTAAATATGTTTGTGATGCGTCGCTATCGCGGTGCGATACGCGACGCGGCCCGGCCTATGGCATTGCCATACGGCCGGGCTTTGATGGGGCTAACCACAATCGGGTGGCTTGCGCCATACAACTAGTTCTGATTCGTTACGTCTACTTCATTCTCATTACACTGAGTACGGCAAGAATAGACGTTTCGATAAGTATTATCATATTTTTCTACTCTGTGACATTTTTTGAAATTACCATCCAAACAACAGGCAGCATTGCGATATTCACCACTTGTATTCTCAACATACTCAGATTTATTATCGATGCAGCATCTGCCATTTTTACATGAAGCCAGGTTGCCGCAGATGTTGCCGCAAGAGCCGCAATTTTCCTTGCTCAGCAGCTCTGTTTCACAGCCGTCAAATAAGTTGATGGTATCGACGTTGCAATTGCCATAATTATCTGCGCATTTCAGTTTGTTTACAGAACAGGATTTGATATGTCGGTCTTCCAGGCTGCCCAGACTATCCGTTTGGGAAACCGCATCGTAATTTTCAAGACATGTATCCAGACATAATGTCTGCGTGGGGCCGCAGGATTTGCATTCAGCGTTGACGCAGGATTCATTGGGGTTGCACGCGTGACCGACTTCACCGCAATTGTTTCTGTCTTTTTTTACATCAATGCACTCAACCATCAGTCCATTTGTAAGTTTTGGTGCGTAGCCGTCGTCGCATGTACATTTGAATTCTGATGAAACTTCGGCACAATGGGCGTGTTCGGGACATGTATTGCCGCATGCGCCGCAATTCTGGTTATCATTGAGCACTTCTTCGCACAAGCGTCCGCACAATCCTTCTTTACACACGCATGAAGTGACATAGAAGTTGTCCACACAGGTATTGGTGCATTCGATCACGCGGTTTGGATCGGCACACCCGGGGGGATCTGCTGTTGTACAGCTCATACCTTCATATAGATTATATTTGCTGTCTTTGCACCGTTGCGTGTCTTTTCTGCCGGCGGCACAAAACTGGGCATCGCGGTAATAGCTGTATATTCGATTTGAATCCTGATCGTCGTGCATGAATATTGGCCACCAGAATGCACAAAAATAATCATTCTCTGCATTGATATCACCGCCGCAATTGTATCCTTTGTAGTCCGGACTCTTTGGATCATCGCTCGAAGCATTGCCTCTGGCATTGCATTGCGTCTTTTCGTTCGAAGCACAATCGGTAATCGTTTTGTGTTCACCATCGGGACAAACACATTTGCCTCCAACGCATTTTTGACGCCCTGCACAGGAATAGGGCTGTTTGGCATAACCCTCTACATCAATTGCACCACAATACTCATAATCTGTCATCGGATCAACGCAGGTATCTGTATTTGTTACTCTCAGCAGATTGCCGTGACATCGGCAAATGCCATTTTGGCAGACTAATCCGTTTTCGACTGGACATGCTGTGCCATTGAGGTCGGTTGTATCATTTGCACCGCAGTATTTATTATTTCGCATCGGATCGATGCAGTGTCCTTCGCGGAATATCAGTTCACCCGGACAAGTGCATTTTCCTTGATTGCAATACTGATTCTCGCTCTGATCACATTCTATTGTATCTTCGCATGTTAAACCACATGTTTTTGTATTGTTCAGATCGATGCATTCACCATTGCAATCCGTCAAACCATCTTTACATTTGCATTCTTTGTTTTGGCATGTCCGATCACTGCTGCATTTTGTACCACTTGGATTATCACAGGATGCACCGCAGGTTTCATTCGACAATGGGTTAACGCACACATTGCGGGTACTGCCATCGCCGGAAGTCACTTCACAGGATATCGATTCACTGCCACATTCGTTTACACTGCATTTGCCATCGACACATACACCGGCACAGGGTTTGTTGCAGCCACCGCAATGCTTTTTGTTTGTGAGCACATCCGTACACGCCTGGCCGCCTGTATCACTGTCACAAAGCAACTGCCCCTGTGCGCAGCTGCTGCATATCACGCCCAGGTTTTCGTCAATCGTTGCGCCCGTTTGTGAATACACGCAGTAGGGGTAATCATCGGGACAGATGTGATAATTGGCATAACGGCTTTTTTGGTCTGCATTCGGATTTCGAATGTCAGATAAGCTGCTGTTGCCAAGTATGCCTAAAAACTCAATACCGTCGCTACCACATGAGCTGCCATTAAAACGCACGGGCTCATCAATTGAGCATCCTGCTGCTGCAGCTGCGATAATTAAACAGCCTGTTATGCTGAAAATCTTTCGTTTGTTCATCACTCATCTCCTGATAGTGCATAAGTCTTCAGGTATTCTCAAATGCAGCAGTGAACCACACATGTGAATACTCTACTATATATTATGGCAAAAATGATTGCTGGTGTCAACGTTGCCAGCATATCATTAGGGAGTGCAGCGATTTACACTGCATGCAGTTTTCCAAAAGCCATTAGAGATTTTAATATCAATTGCCCCCTGCAGCGCCGGGGGTAAAGCGTCTATCGGGGGTTGTTGATAATGAACGCTTTACGGTTTTCATAGTTGAGGGATGAATCGTTACTGTCACTTTGCTCACTGTCACAGGGTTACCGCATTTATAAAAGTGTAATGAACGTCGTAGACGTTCTATATCAATAGCCCCCGGTTGGAGCCGTAGGCGACTACCGGGGGAGCAGAGCATGACCTTAATCCATAGAACCCCAGCGGGGTTCAATATTGAACGCCTATGGCGTTCCTCTTTGGGGACATTCACTATCCCCCGGCGTTGCCGGGGAATAGTGATATGCAAGCCCTAACGGGCTTGAACAAAACCATGCCAAAAGTAAATACGGTAGCTCTGCTCATTGTCAACAATCAGTTTGACAAAAGGAATAGAATGGCGTAGAATATCCCGGCTTTTTTGAATGGGCGAAAATGTAAGCCTATCGCCCACACCCAGAACTCACTGGTCATTATCACAGGTTAGATATGGAATATAGAAACGTCGCAATCATCGCTCACGTCGATCACGGTAAAACCACGTTGGTTGACGCTCTTCTCAGGCAATCCGGCAGTCTCGACAAAAAGACCATCAACGTCGATCGCGTGATGGACTCCAACCAGCTCGAGCGAGAACGTGGCATTACGATCACAGGTAAAGCAACTTCGGTGGAATGGAAAGGCGTGAAGATTAATATCGCCGATACTCCGGGCCATGCCGATTTCGGCGGCGAGGTCGAGCGTATGCTCACCATGGTCGATGGCGTCGTCCTGCTCGTCGATGCTGCCGAAGGTCCGCTGCCTCAGACGCGATTCGTGCTCTCCAAGGCGCTTAAGAAAGGGCTTTCGGTTATCGTCTGCCTGAACAAAATCGATCGTCAGGACGCTCGCTGCGCCGAGGTCCTCGACGAGGTCTATTCCCTCTTCATCGATCTCGGGGCCAACGATGAACAGATCGAATTCCCGGTGCTCTACGCCATTGCCCGCGATGGTGTGTGCGGCCTTGATCCCGATCATCTCGAACCCGATCTGGCCCCGCTTTTCGACTCGATCATCAAGGATATCCCCGCACCAAAAGGTGATCCAAAGGGCAATCTTCAGGCGCTCGTCACCAATACCGATTACGACAATTACCTCGGAAAAATGGCGGTGGGCCGCGTCTTTGAAGGCACATTGACCGAAGATGAAACGCTCACCATCATGGGCGAAAAAGGCAACAAACAGATTAAAGTCGGTCAGCTCTATGTGTTCCATGGCCTGACCAAACAGCGCGTAAAAGAAGCGCCTGCCGGTGAACTCTTTGCTGTGGCCGGTATCGAGGAAATCGCGATCGGCGATACGCTTTCGTCTGTCGAGAATCCGGTTGCGCTGCCGCGCGTCCGCGTGGATGAGCCTACCATCGCCATGTTCTTCAGCGTCAATAACGGGCCGTTCGCCGGAAAAGAAGGCAAGCTCGTGACCACACGCCACATCGCTGAACGACTCGCCAAAGAAGCCCGCGCCAATGTCTCGATGCGCATTGAAGAAACCAATTCCAAAGATACATTCCGCGTCGTTGGCCGCGGCGAGCTCTCACTTTCCATCCTCATCGAAACCATGCGCCGCGAAGGTTTTGAACTCTGTATCTCGAAACCCGAGGTCGTCACCAAGCTTGACGAAAAAGGTAAAGTTCTTGAGCCAATGGAGCGATTGATCCTCGACATGCCCGAAATCAACGTCGGTGCCATCACTCAGATTCTGGCGCTGCGCAAGGGAATCATGGATACCATGCGCTCACTCGGTTCCGGACGCGTTCACGTCGAATTCGATATTCCATCACGTGGTCTCATCGGCTTCCGATCGCAATTCCTCAACGAAACCCGCGGTCTGGGCATCATGAACACCATGTTCAACGGCTGGGCACACTGGTTTGGTCCAATGAACTACCGTCAGAATGGTGCCCTCATCGCCGATCGTCTGGGCAAATCCATTCCTTATGCGCTTTTCCATCTGCAGCCACGCGGTATTCTCTTCGTCGGACCGGGTGTCGAATGTTATGAAGGCATGATCGTTGGCGAAAACTCCCGTCCAAACGATATCGATGTCAACGTTTCCCGCGAAAAGAAACTTAGCAATATGCGCGCCGCAGGCCGAGACGATAATATCATTCTAGTGCCGCCAAAACAGATGTCGCTCGAAGAAGCTATCGAATGGATCGATGAAGATGAGCTCGTCGAAGTCACCCCCATCTCGATCCGCTTGCGCAAACGTTTGCTCACTGCATCCCAGCGCGTTAAAGATATGCGCGCCAGCAATCGCGCAGAACGCGCAGCAGCAGCTGCTGCTCTGGATGATGAGGACGAAGAGTAGTTTGCATTCGTTTGATTAATAAACCCGGCATTCGCCGGGTTTTTTTTGTGCTGGGGCGCGCAGCAAGTGGTCGGCATGTGGCCGCTACGCGCACCCTCTAACGGCTTCCGCAATGAACGCCGTAGATACCGTGGTTTAAGTCAAGAGTCTTGAGCTATTTTTTTCATGG
>CAMKRB010000157.1 GCA_946415045.1 uncultured Myxococcales bacterium | reverse complement strand
TAATTATATATTTGATGGCTATTCTTTGGATTTAGATTATGATGCGTATAGTAAATATCCAAAAATGGGATATATTATTTGCCGCAATGGTCAATGGGAAAGCGCGGACCGGGAAGAAACATTTAACCATGAATTGGGTGTATGTGATAATCCCGGAACTAAAAAAACTTTTTGTAATTTTGCAGAAGTTGCAGAAAAAGTAGAATCTTGGTTCGATTTTCATGAATTAGAACGTGGCCTTTATATATGCGGCGAATCTGGTTGGGAGTATGCCGACGGGTCTTATTATTTATGTGATTATGATGAAGGTAATTGCAACAATGGGGTCTGCGATCCTGGCGAAGAAGAATTCTGTCCGCAGGACTGTAAAGGGGACGAATTATGCGGCAACGGAGAATGTGGGCCTGGTGAGAATGCAAGCAATTGCTCCAAGGATTGCACGCCGCAAGAAGATGATGTTTCACATTGTGGTGGCTTTGATTGCACATCCATCGACGGTTGGAAAAATGGCAGCTGTACGCAAGGTGTATGCGAAGTAAAAGAATGCGCCTACGGTTATCATGTTTATGATAATAGCTGTGAGGCAGACAGCAAGTATAATTGCGGGGGACATGCTGAAACATGCATGGGTAATGAACATTGCGAAGGCGGAGAATGCAAAATATGGGATGGCAGCTCAACTGCAAAAATTCGCATTATGGCGGCAAATACCTCATCGGGAAACAATCAATCCTATTGTGAAAAGACGCCTGATGATGAAACCCCATGCGACGGTCCTGGCGTGCGCATATTCAAGGCACTTAAGCCTGATATCGTACTCATCAATGAATTTGTTATTTATAATTATAGCATAGATACGACGGAACATGAACGTGCCATGATTGATACGACGTTTGGACCGGAGTATTATTATTACAAAGGCGAAGGAATAACGCCGAATGGCATCATTTCAAGATATCCAATCAAGCGAACAGGGTCCTGGACGTCCACCGCAGTCTCCAATCGCACGTGGGATTGGGCTGTCATCGACCTGCCGGGAACCGAAAAAGACCTGCTTGCTGTGAGCGTTCATCTTAGCACATCTAAGAATGCAGATGAGATGACGCAGTTGGTTGAAAAAGTCAAAGAAAAGATTGCTGCAGATGGCGTGGAATATTATCTGGTGATTGGTGGCGACTTCAATACCAAAGCCCCCCTTACAACAGATAGCAATATGGGAGAGCTGGTTGTAGTGGGCGATCCCTATCCGGTTGATCAGGACAACATCGGCGCAACGAACGCAAATCGCGAAAAGTTCTATGATTACCTTTTGTGTTCGGAAGACTGGGGCAATCTCGAAGTGCCCATCACTATCGGTGCTCACACATATCATAACGGCCATGTGTTCGACAGCCGGGTTTATGACAAATATGATGAATTACAATACGTACAGCCGGTGCAAAGCAATGACTCGGGCGCGAACAATATGCAGCACATGGCTGTCATCAGGGACTTCAGCTATTCCTATTAAAATTAAGACACCACGTATTTCCGGACATCGACCGGAAATAGCGTTGTCCGACGATCGTATCACGCTTTTGGGCGGACATGTGTGTCCGCCCAAAAATTTTCATCCCCGCATCGAAGCATCCAGTATCATCGTCTTGCGCGCACCGATCATTGTTTTGTAGAAATCTTTTTGCAAATCAGTGGCATAAGGCATTGCATCGACTATGGCGCTGATCGCATTCATATCTATTTGGGGTACGATTCGATTTAATGCACGGTCACAGCCATTATCGCTGTGAGATGATATAAAATCGTAATAGCGCAGTTTCTTATTATTGATCATGATAGCGGATGTAGGAATTTCATATATTCGGAGTTTTAATTGATCATCCTGTGTGAGAATTTTGCGGATAATTTCGTCATCTGCCTGCGGATAAAGGCTGCTGCCGCAATCGAAAACAGGGGCAATCTGTACTTCGTCTGTATAGGCATTATACAGAAATCCCCAATTGCCGTTGTGACGATCCCAATTGCCGATCAATGCATCGACGATGAATATATCCCAGAACCATTCCAGCAGCGTTGCGCTGTCTGTCACGGACTGATGTTCAATGGCATAAAGAATATCGGAGAGCTCGGTTCCATAGCCATTACGCTCAGAATCCACCATCTGATTCTTGAGCGAAGCGAAATCCTGAAACACAATGCCGGGACGTGTGAAATCCCGGCATGCAACGACGACTTTGTCTGTACCTTTAACGCTGTAAGTACCAAGCAACGTCTTTTGTACGGGAAAACCAAGGCTTTCGAAAATATGGCATCCAAGATATTCACTGAAGCTGCTGTGGGTATAGCTCATATCTTTGTTTAGACGCGCATGCCCTGGGAATTTGAGCATGTAGAGGTCGCCCTCATAAATGATAGAAATCTTATTTCCGTTAGCGCCGCCATACGCCTTATTCTTTTGTGGCAGATGCGTAAAATCAATCATCGACCAGCCTCAGATATTTGCGCCTCAGATACCATGCCTGCTCCGAACTGATGACGAGCCCGGTCTCCGCGATATTGATATCCGTCTGAAGGTTGCAGAAATCGCAGTCCCAATAGTCGTATTCCTCCCCACGATCCAGCTTGTCCCATGCGGCTTTCATCGCATTGACAGATTCCTGAAGGAATGGCGGCAGGCCGCATTCCAGATAGGATTTGGCTTCGTCGGTTTGCGAAGTCATGTTGTCTGTTTGAATACGCATGCGTACAACCTATCGCGTCATGTAGCTAACAACAAGGTTTTCCCTTGTTCTCTGTCTCACCATAGCTCGCTTTTTTGATAATTGCGAGGGATTTTTGCAAGCATACACTATTCCACAGTAACATCCGCCCGGCGTATCGGTGCAGCCGATAGACGGACGCACAACGGGCGTATCGAGCTGCAGGGGCGCGGTCTCTGACCCGCCCCAAAGCGAGATAGCCCAAAAAGCGAACTGTATGCGCGCTGCGCATAGGCGAGCAACATCATACGCATCGCAAATCCAAGCCGTATGCTTCATCCCCGCATCGATGCATCCAGTATCATCGTCTTGCGCGCACCGATCATTGTTTTACACCTCGCACTCCCACGCCCTCTTGAAGTATCCCAGTCCCGCATCTGTTTTGAACTTGACTTAATTGATACAAGGTCATAGAAAACCTGTTTCTGGACATATTTGCCAGTCTAGCTTTGAGTCTATTAAGTATAAGGTGTGAAGATGAAGAAAGTCTGGATCATTCCCGCAATCATCGCTGTATTGATATGTGTTCTTTTTGTCTTGTTGAATCGCGATAATCAACCATCGTCAGAAGTGACACCCAAGACTGAAAAAACAACGCTGTCAGATACACAGATTCAGGAGAACAACGTATTCGGAGTATCGGGCAAGGTCATAGACGGCTCTAACAAAAAGCCACTCGCCGCAAAGATCATAATCAATAACGGCGACAAAATCATTGCAACAACAAACTGCAATGCTGCCGGCGAGTTTGCCGTATCGCTCAAAGACGGAGAATATGAAATCGTTGTTGAGCATCCGCATTATGTCTCAAAAGGAAAATACGACGAGAATCGCTGGATAGAAATAGATGGCGAACCAGTTAAATTGAACGATACAGAACTTTGGCCGGAATCCATCGTGAAAGGGCGTGTGGTTCTGGATAACCAGGGAATTGAAGCTGAGCTGCAGTTTATTTACCAAAAAGATAATTCTGGTGCCAAACATTATCTGTTCAATACGATTAAGACCGATAAAGATGGGTATTTTACACTCGACAATGCTTATGGTGGCGTTCAGGATATTAGAATCACGTCAGACAATCTTTTGAGCCAGAAACTGTCAGACATAGCTCTCACCCCCGGTAAAACGGTCGATCTGGGTGAGATCCCCATGAAAATGGGCTTGACTGTTTTTGGCGTTGTAAAAGAGGAAGGCTCAGAAAAAGGCATTTTCAACGCTTCAGTATTGTGCGTCGATTTAAACAGAAGAATCGTCGCCGAAACACAAACAGCTGAAGACGGGTCTTATACGCTTCCGGTGATTGATCAGAATAATTATCGCATACTGATTTCCGCTGATGGTTTCCATGCAAGCAGTACACTTCTGGAAAAACAGAGTCAGAATCGCTATGAACATAATGTTGCAATGAAAAAACTTGATAAAATTAAGACCGCACAGAATTCTGCCACTCAACCGTCTGAAATTGTTGAAAATACTAACCCACCGGAAGAACATAATGACGAATCAGAAAAAGAACTCATTGATAAAGAGATATTAGAATATAAAGATAAAATTCAAAATGTCGTACGTAAAAATGCAAAAGAAATGTCTAATTGCTATCGTAATTTATTAGCCATAGAGGCTGTCACCGGACAAGTTGTATTTAATTTTATGTCATCATCCAGTGGCGACGTCTTTGATATTAAAATCAACAACACAGAAATCCAAAATGAAGAGTTTTTGGATTGCCTTACAGACGTTATTGCCAATTACCATTTTCCACAACGAACAGGGGATGGATTGGTAATGATCGAATATCCGTTCAGTTTTGGACATAATTAAGTGCTCAACCCCCCATCATGACCTAAAGGATTAAGAAATGCCTTCAAATATCACAGTCAGCTGGCCAAAAGCCTTGGGCGGCTCCATCTTCGCCATTGCAGTCTCACTGTTTTTCGCATTCAGTCTGCAATTTTTTGTTTTGTCAATCACACGTTATACATCAATACCACTTCTCGTTCCAGGATTTATCGCTGCTGTCCTTTATCCCCTGCTGACATTTCTTTGCCTGAAGAAATTTATCGAAAAGTTTCTTAAAATCCCGCTAAAGACGCTTCGATTCTCTCCATTCAGACTCAATTTGGGAGGCATATTGATTGCTCTTCTGCTTCCCGCTCTCGTTCTCTTTGTCTACAATCTGATGCCTGGAGAATGGATCGTCACAAATGACATTCGCATGCCAGACTTTGTTTTTTATATGATTATGTTTGGTATCGCCGTTGGTATCACAGAAGAAATGGTTTTCCGTGGTGTCATTATGGGACTGCTCGAAAAGTGCTATAATTTCCGCGCAGCATTGATTATTTCATCTGTGATATTTGCCTCCATCCATCTCGTCAACGGCTTCATCAGCCCACTCAGTTTCATACAGCTTGTCATCTCCGGATCAATCATCGGAGCTCTGCTGGGATTGGTTGGCTATTACTATAACAGTTTCTGGAACAACGCACTGATACACGCACTATGGAATATTCTGCTGCTGGTTGTTTTTAATATCGCCATTACGCCGTCAGACAACGTCATCTGCACGTATGTATTGAAATCGCAATCACCATTGATAACCGGCGGTGATTTTGGATTTGAAGCCTCTACGGTTACTGCTTTAGTCGTTCTGGTTTTTATTGGCATCATGGTGTATGTCATCAAAAGGCGGCAGCGTATTGCCGCAGGCAATAGCGACGCCGGCGAGCCGTATGCGCAGTAAGGGCGGCCCGGCGTGGCCGCCTGCGGCGCATAGGCGAGCCAGCTTGGTGCAGGGACGATTCATCGTCCCAAAGCAAGCCCACATGGTTCATCCTGAATGGATGTTTAATTTTTGGAATAATGCTCCGAATTCTCCTGTTGAACGCGATGTGTGATTTGTGATGCACACGTTCACGCTTGTAATTGGAGCATTGTCATGATGAAATCCAGGATTGAACGATTCTTGATTGCTGCATTGATTTGTGCTGGCTGTGTGTGGCTGCATCCGGCGATGGCTCAGACACCGGAGCCACAGCAGTCTGCCCCCCAATCTCCGGCAAATGCACAAGACCAAAACAAAAGCATTGTTTTTCCGGTCCCAACCGATGCGCAAGGCGCAGCATTGCTTCAATATGAGAATATCACTTTTCAAGCAGACACCTCGCCCATGCCCGATGTCACGCCAACCGTTCGATCCGCGCGAAAGAACAAAGATGCATCCTCGATGTTCATCACGCACATGATGTATCGCGATGGCGTTGGCGATATTGCCTATTACAATGATGGCCGTAAGCAGGCTGAGAAACTGCCGGCCAAAGCGCTTCATCGCGAAATGATTCGCTGGCGGGATGCAGCCATCGAAGCGAACTACGAGCTCGCCATTCTGGCTAAAAGTCCGTCGGTACAATATGAAATCAGTCCGTTGTTTTCGAACGATGAAGAATTCAAAAAAGGCCTGAACTGGCTGAAAAAAGCGGCTGCGCACGGCTATGGCAATGCCGAATATGTTCTTGGTCTGGTTTATTTTAATGGTGTGGGAACAAAGCGAGATAAGAAGAAAGGTTTTGAGCACCTCGTGCGAGCGGCAGCACATGGCGTTGTCAATGCTTATTATGCGGTTGGCATGATCTACGAAATGGGGCTTAACGGCAAAATAGATACGGAGAAATCTTTGTACTGGCTCGAAAAAGCCGCGCACTTTGGCAGCAAGGATGCCATTTTTATTCTTGCCATGAAATACGCCGACGGTATTGATGTACCCAAAGATACTGCAAAGGCTGCAGAACTCGAAAAGCTCGATACCAAATATCATGCGTGGACGCTGCTGCATGCCAGCGCCTATGGATCATTTTCTCATAGATATTGTACAGAGAATTATGATGAGAGTGATATCGGAAGTACGGACTTTGTTGGTGGCTGTGAATCGCGGGTTGATTATAATGATCGATTTGGATCACACACAGACTACGACGATGATGATTCGAAGACTGAAACGATAGATGATATCGCCGCATTTTCGCTCGATTATAAAATTGATTACCGCCTTGCGGCATTATGGCTAAAAAAAGTTGCCACATTAGAGCGTGAACAGGCAACGATGGTGCGTTCTCAGACGCATCATATTACGGGGTGCGGTGGTAGTCTGGACGGTGTGGATTTTGGAGAAATCATTTTATCTCCGGAGGAGAGAAGCTGGGATGATTACGATAACTATCCAATCACTTACAAACAGCTTGTGATTTCAATCGTGGATTATCATGTGAAACCGTCCAAACTGAGAAAGTGGCTGAACGATAAAGCAGGCAGCGGAGATAAGGATGCCATCTTGACCCTGGCGCGTTTATATGATCGAACAAATTATGAAATCTATGTGCTCAACCGGGACAATGGCAATGATTATGATGCTGATTATGTATCGGGCGGAGATTTTGTTGATAAAGAACTGCTGGTAGAATCAGATGATGAAAAGAGTTTATCTGTGGAACTCGGGATATACAAAGAAACGCCAAGCAAACATGAAGTAAAGAAGAATTTGCAGAAAGCCTATGAATTTTATGAAAAAGGTGAATATCATGCATCAGCGGTTCGGGCAGCAGAATTGCTTGCCAATGATTTGAAGACCATCAATTATGACGTAAAAGTCACCCATCCAAATGCGACAGAATGGTTTAGTAAAGCCATGATATGGAGCGAGCGGGGCTATCAGCATTATATCAATAAGGATAATTATTCGGTTGCGAGCCGATTCGCCGAAAAAGCAGCAAATATTACCCATAAACTTGGCGATGATGCCAGGGCAGTTGAATGGTATCAACATGCACTGGATGCAAATGAGAAATTGAACTCGCTGGATATCAAATTCCGATATCGCAATACACTCAGGCTTGCCCGGATATATGATTCGGGAACGGAACAGGTTCAGAATAAGACCAGGGCTGCACAATTGTATAAAACAATATTGGTGCATTCATTGGATTCCATATTGTTAGATACCCCCAAAGAATTGTTTGAAGTTGCCAATCGGCTGGGAACTATCAGCTATGAAGGTGCCAAGGATTTTCCGGCAAACAAGTCGCTGGCTACAGAGGCATACCAGCGCATATCTGAACTTGATGTCTATTTGCAGTCGCAGGAAGATAATGAAATCAAGTTGTCGAAAGATGCAGTTAAACGGGCCCATAAGCTGATTGAGGAACTTCCGAAGATCGATTTGCAAAAAGAAGTGATAAAACAAATACTTGCAGAAAAAGATAAAGATCCGAAGAGTTTCTTTATATTTAGGCAAGTTCTGGATCGCTGCAATCAGGATGAGGATCAGGTATATTGTGCACTTGAGGAAAGTAATGAGGAAGGCGAAGAATGGTGCGAATATT
>CAMKRB010000156.1 GCA_946415045.1 uncultured Myxococcales bacterium | reverse complement strand
CGTTTCGTCTTTTGCTAATTCCTGGTTTTCTTCAGTTTCATCGTCCTCGAATTCATCTTCGCACATAACGCCACTCTCCGTTACATGCGAATCAATTTTTATCGTATATAGCTCCGTGTTTGAATCAAATTCATCATCATCCGAAAATTCTGCGGCATCTTTCAGGCAATAGACGGTCAATTCTTCATGATGTGCCGAATAGCACCCACCATTCCCCTCGCCGCTGCTTGGCCCAATGATTGTATTACCGCAATAACATTTCGGATTGTTCAGATACTGCTCGGCATCATCAGCCTTGTCTCCCTCAATCGACGCATTGCAGATACATTTACTGTTTTTACATTTTGTACCATTTTGGCTGTTTACTTTTTCAGGCTCTGTCATGTTGAGTGCACGGGTGATCGGCTTCATATCACAAATATCGCCCAGATGTATCGTTTTATATTTAATTGTACCATCCTCTATGTTTTTAGGACATTCGCAATCCTTTCCGATACAAATCCAGCGGCCTCCATTGCAGTCATAGCCAAAACGCTCGCTCTTTGCAGGGTAAGCCATGCCTTTGCAATCGTTATCATCTTCATTTAGAAAAGACGGACCAGGGTTCGCTAACATGGTAAGGACTTTTGTTTCGAGACAAATGTCCGATTTACCAATCTTCACGCCATGACAATCACATTCCATCTGTTCACATTGCCAATATTCACGCCGAGGAGAGATATCGAGCTCACGCTTTCCCCCCACCCCATTAAAACGCCATAGTCCGAGTTTGGATTCTGTTTCGTTTGTTTCGATATCTGCCGAAAGCATATATTGGCTTAAATCCACATCGCCTGTACAAAAAAAACCATCCATATTTTCGGGGATTCGGTCTTCACCGCAATACACGCCTTTGGAGTGGATTTCCGTATATTTCGGATAGCTCCTGTCTTGATAAGCGCATCCCTCGGCTCGCAAACAGCGCAAAAAGTCACCAAAACATACCCATTGCGATGCGGCATCCGGTGGGTTCGTCATTTCGCCACAGAGGCACAAATCGGCCTGATAAGAGCCTCCGTCTTTGCATGGCGTGACCGGTTTCGTTTGCTTGACGACGGCTACACCAGTCTCTTCATTTTCGGCATCACCACTCTGTTTCGCGTCATCCGTGGGATTCGTCGGAACATTAGGAGCAAGCTGCTGGTCTGTGGGAAATTGTGGAGCGAGCTGCGGTTCTATGGGAGACTGTGCATCGCTCTGTTTTTCCGCAGGGGATTGTGCATCGCTCGGCTTTTCTATGGGGGATTGAGAACAAGCGCACAACAAGGATGTTGCAGCGATACCCCAAAATAGCATGCATCTATTACTTCTTTTCATCAAATACTCCTGTATCACAGCGCGGTTGTGCAGCCCAGAATCTGACGCAGAGGACGCTGTTATCTCGGTAGACAGCTGGGGGGATATTGAGTGGAAAACAATGCATAAGTTTGCAGCAGATTGCAAAGCGCTCAACAAAATGCCAAATGATGAAAAAGACTTTTGCTTATAGTATTCAGACTTGTTCCCAACTTCATGGGAATACCGCCATGATACATAATCGTACAGCATAAAAAAAGTCACGAATGCATTCGGCATACGTTTTTTTTACATCATCGGGCCCAGCGAGCGAAGAGCTCTTCAAAATGTTGCCGCGTCTCCTTTTCCTTGACCACAAGTGCATCGTAACGGCTTTGGAACGATACGCTGCACCATCCATCGCGAAGCGCATGGACCTCGATGATTTCGTCGATGCGTTCGATCACCGACGTGCCAGCCGTCTTGTGACTTTCGTAGTGGATGGCGTCGTCCGTCGCATGGATCCTGACCGTCAGGTCGAATTCGACGGTAAAAATGTAATCCATCTCGACATGCAGATCATATTGCTGGTTTTCGGCATCTCCCGAACTATTGCGCTTCGAAAGGTCCTGCGTCACGTTCGACGGCCCCATCACCAAAGGTTCGCCCATGTCGCGGAGAATATCATCGAGAGATATGCGGAAAATCCCCTTGCCCTCGAACCATGCGCCGTCCTCGTTGGATCCGCTTTCGATGGCGTAAACAGGCGCTTTTGCTTCGAAACATGGCCACGTCACGCGCGATTCAAAAAACTGCCGTGACTGCCCGATATCGTGCGGCTGAAATCCATTCCCGGACACAGGACGACACTCGGGTTGCTGCGCCACGGCCGGCGTATCACGCTGAACATCCTGCTGCGCGCCGGACGACGGCTTGCATCCAGCTAAGGCTAGCGCTGCACAAAGAATGAGCTTGGGAAACAGTTGAAAATGCTGCGGCATTAAAGACTCCGGGATGTGTTGACGGCACCGGGACTGCCCCGGCACGTAAACTTTTTTTTATCACGGGAGAATAACAATGGCGAGCGGAATGAAACATTTTTTATATCATAAAGACGGCTGTATTTTTTATGTTGCCGTGCTATTTCGCACAGCGAAATACGCACGGCGTTCGGCGCTATCTCGCTGTGAGCCGTGTCACGACACGGCTCTGCATCTCGATACGCGCCTCAACGCTATTCCCCCAAAAAAGCGCATGGATTCATCTTCGCAGTAACAATGATGTTTTCTTATTTGTGAATGTCACCTGGTTATATCATCTGTCACATTGTAACGCGGATTCTCAAAGGAAATCAGAATGACGCAGCCCATTGGCCTGCCAATTATTGCAAATAAGTATTGACATCATCATTTGGTTTGTCTAGAACGCCATACGTGTGATGATATATGAATCATCGCAAATTGATATTAGTTGGAATGGATATGTTGTTCAGAATGCTTACGACTTTGTTTAAATTACATGCGGTTTACCGCATGCGGTCGTGTATCCGGACACTTACAACAGCATTTCTCGCCTTCCAGCTCATTGCATGGGGATTGTTGTTCATTCATAATGAGCAATACACACACACCATCTCTCCCAATGGTGAAATTGTCCACATTCAGTCTCAGGATATCCACCTGACACCGCTTGCTTTGGACGAATCCTGCCTGCATGCGGATAATACCAGTCATCATAATGATTCATGCCCGGCTATGGAACATGCGTTGCGTACAACGACACCAGTTCCGGTTTTAAGTATTCAGCCGCTTGATTTATGTGAAATTGTCACGATCTCACAGGAAGTTATCGCTAAAAAGCTTGAGATCGTCTATCTTTCCCATCTCACGCTCAGACACGCTCCCAAACAGTCACCTCCAGTGGCTTAATGCACAATATCCATACCTGTCTTTTGTCGTATAGTTCAGACAGGGGAATTGGGCTATAGATGTGTTGCCATGTACAACTTCAAAGCCTGTATCATACTCGTTGTAAACCTGTATCGTACTCGCTTTTGGCGATTGTTGCGGAAACTTATAATGAGTGACCGTGCGGACGAATGTATATAGCTGGGAGTGTACCATAAGCGTCATTCCTGGTCAGGCAATCGTTCCAAATCTGTACGCAGAAAGTGTACGGAGATCATTGCACCATTATCAGTTCCATAACAATCATATATACATATCAAACGCCTGTAGTGTATATTCCCAAACCCTGTTGTGTACATGCTCAATGCATGCAGTCCGTACACTCAACGCCTGAAGTGTATCTATACAAAATCTGCAATTTGAACAGCAAGCAAGTGGTGTATCTATCTATATATATAGATGCACCGTGCCTGCCAGAAGGAAGGATTATGTCTATTCATACCTCACGCAACATCTGTATTTTGTCGCTGCTCACCCTATTGTTCACTTCATCTCAAGCAGCAGCGCAGGATTTGGCATTTGAAACGCAGGAGAAGGGAAGCATTTCAGATGCCAACGGAGAAACAGCATCATCTGACAGCACACCACAGGATGATGCTGATTCTTCGGCTTTATCCGACAACGCCAGTCGCTCAGCCGGAACAGACATCTCATATTCCGGCGAAAACACTGAAGATTCTGGCATTTCATCACCGCATGAAACTGCTGAAACAAATCACCTGCCAGAAACTGCGCAAATTGATGCATCGCAATCAACCGACAGTTCAGCGCCTTCAGAACATGCCCTAACCCCGGAAGAAGAAGCCGAACTCATGGCCGCACTTCAAACAGATGCGCAGTCAGTCGAAAACGCTGCACCCCAAAGCAACAATTCTATCGTGAATGCCATTCAGTCGATGAATCCGGATATGGCTGTGATTGCGGATTTTGCACTGGCCTGGTTCTCGGACGATAATCCGCTTCAGACAGGCGCGCACGATCCCAAAATCATCGGTTTCAATCTGCAGCAGCTCGAAATGAGCCTTGCAGCCAGTGTCGATCACGTCTTTAGTTTTAATGCCAATCTGGTGTTCGGACAGGCCGGCGTCGAGCTGGAAGAAGCCGTCATCACCACGCAGGGACTGCCTGCCGGTCTTCAGGTTCGGGCGGGTCAGTTCCTTTCCCGCGTCGGCCGCATCAACAATACGCATCCACATTCCTGGGATTTCGTCGATCAACCGTTTGCCATTGGTAAATTCTATGGTTCAGAGGGCAACCGCGGACTTGGCGTTGAAATATCGTGGCTCACGCCGCTGCCGTGGTACGTCGAAATCGCCGGTGCAGCCCAGATGCCGACTTCCAATGCATCGAACCGGAGTTTCCTCGGAAACGATGGAAAAGTCGAAGGCGCTCAGGATTTTCTTTATACGCTTACGGCCAAACAGTTTTTCAGCTTGTCAGACGAAGTCGGCCTGTTCTGGGGATTGTCGTATCAAACGGCCCCCAATACGACCGGGCGAGACACGCGATCGCACATCTATGCGACCGATCTCTACCTCAAATACTCGCCGTCATCTTATCCCGAAATGTTTCTGTCTTTCCAGGCCGAAGCATTTTTCAGGCAGCGCCAGGTTCCCCGCGACAATCTGTTTGATGCGGTCGGATATGCCCAGATTGTCTGGCAAATCAACCGCCACTGGGCCACGGGGCTGCGCGGCGAATATGGATCCGGCCTTGCCAAAGACATGCTCGATCCCGAATGGACGGATGATCGCTATCGCACAACAGCCCAGGTCACCTGGTATCCGTCCCATTTTTCGCGTCTCCGCGCACAGGGATCAATCGATATGCCCAAATGGCAGAAAGACCCGGTTTATGCGCTGTTTCTTGCGCTCGAAATCACGGCAGGAACGCATCCTGCGCACAGCTATTAGTTCATCAAAATGCGGCGCGTATGCAATAGCGCCGCACGCAGGGCGTATGCCGCAGGCATAGCCCGCGCACTATAAAAACCAAACACATCAAAGGAGATTTATCATGTGTAATTTGAACAAACTGATGACCATTTCAACCCTTTTTGCGGCGGCCATGACGGGCGCTTGTTCCGAAGACGGCAAAGCCATGGCGCACGCCACGTTTCACCTCGACACGGCGCTGGTAACAGACGCCGGCACCGAAACTGGATCGACCTATACGGCCAAAAACGGCGACCAGATTCGCATCGACAGCCTCGAAGTCGAAATCGAGTCGATCGCACTTGTCGCAGCGGGCTCGGGCAGCGCCGGCGATGTCGAGTTTGACCCGGCCAATCCGCCTGCACCGTTCACGAATTGCCACGCCGGCCATTGCCATTCGACCGAGTCGGACGCGACTTATACATTCGAGGAAATCAAGCAGATTCTGGGCGACAAGGCTTCGGGACAAACGATTATTTTTGAGGCGGATGTTGAAAAAGGCGTGACGTTCACGGCGCTCAACCAGACACAATCGCTGTCCAACATTGCCAGCGGCGACCTCGACGAAACTACAATTGCAGAATACCGCGTCAAACTTGGCGAAATTCATTTCAAGGGCCATAACGTGACCAAAGATACAGCTATCGAAATCAAGAATGAACATGAGCACGAAGGCGAAGAAGGCCACGATCATGAGGGCGAAGAAGGCCACGATCATGAGCATGAACATGGCCATATTGATATGGTTTCGCTGAGCGCCACATTGTCCCGAACGATCAACGCAAAATCCGACTATGAACAGGAGTTTCACGGCGTCATTTCTATCAATGCATCATTTATAGAAGCGCTTGTGTCGGCCGAAGGTGAAATCGATTTTGCCGATGTCATCTCTGAACACGCCACACTGAAAATGGCGCATTAAATAGATACAAACGATTCATTGATATCTTTTTATGTAGTGGGGGGAAGTCTCCCCCTACGGCGCTATTTGTTGCACAAATACGCGCCTACCCCCTCAAATCAAACGCTTAACTCATAATTATAGAAATATGCAAAACTCTGATAAACCAGAGGCAGCCCCATGTCTCATCTGCAAAAAGCTGGTGTTTGGTCACGAAAAGGCTTTGACACCGCCGCTCGACTGGCAGGTCAATCCCGGTGAATGCTGGGCGATTACCGGCGAAAACGGGTGCGGAAAGACGACACTGCTCAAAACGATACTCGGTTTTATAAAGCCGCTTGGCGGTCAATTCGAAATGACCAAAGATTGCGCTTATGTATCACAGATTCCAGAATATACCGACACGATTCCCGCAAGAATCCGGGATGTCGTCTCGCAGGGACTTGATGCGCATTTCTCTTTTCTCAAGCCGTTATATATCTGTCTCAAAGGCAAAGATATCGATGATGTATTGGCACAGTTCGAACTGACAAATATACAAAAGCGAGATATTTCGAGAGTATCGGTTGGCCAGAGACAACGGGCGTTTCTGGCAAAGGCGTTTGTGCGCAAACCACGGCTGATCGTGTTGGATGAAGCGACTTCGGCCATGGATCCCAAACATGCCAAAGATACATTCAGTTTGCTGTCAGAACTTGCAAAATCCAGCAATTGTGCGGTCATAGCTGTTTCTCATTCTTTGGCATTGCACATCGAAAGTATGACACACATTCTGGAATTTACGGACGATGGTTTCCGGGAGAAAGCCAATGGATAAGCTGAATCTGTTTTTTGAAAGCTGGGAATTCTTCCAGGAGGCAGCCATCAGCGGATTGCTGGCGGGAATGCTGCTGGGAGCGACTGGCATATATATTCTTCTGGGACGCATGGTTTTTCTGAGTGCTGCACTCTCTCAAACCGCAAGTGCCGGTGTTGCGTTTGCCCTATGGCTGCCTGCACTGCTTGGATTGCATATTCATGATACAACCCCATGGTATCTGCATCCGATTCTGATCAGTTTTATCCTCACACTTTGTATTTTTCTTGCCGTATCCATACAAATGCGCAAAACGAGATTTCCGGATGCATTGCTGGCTGCGCTGTATCTGGGCGGCGGTGCCGCAACGATTCTCATCGGCAAAAAAATCGTCCATGAAATCCAGGATATCCAGCAATTGCTGATTGGCAATGCTGTACTCGTGGAACACCAGGACTATATTGGGCTGATTGTCATTGCCGCAATCCTGTTATCACTGTTTATCTATTGCCATCGCGGATTTGAAGCAGCTTCTTTTAGTCCGGATGCGGCGCAGGTTGCCGGGATCCCCGTGACAGCACTCAACATGATCAAGTTTATAGCGCTTGTTCTTGCGATTACCTACACCACGCGCATGATGGGGGCGATGCCCGTTTTTGCTTTATCCTGCCTGCCAGCGGTTGCAGCCCGCCATGCACCGAACGTGCGCACGATGTTTTTTATCGCCCTGTTTATCGGCGCATGCTGTGGATTTGGCGGCTATATCGCCGCATTTATCTTCGATTTTCCAGTCGGCCCTACCCAAACCGCACTCGCTTTGTCCATTGTGATTTGCTGTGAAATCTTTTTCACGATATGGCAAAAAACAAAACATCATCATCGTATGAAAAAGGAGAACATATGAAAAAAGCCCTATTCATTCTGACGACATTTGTCCTGATCTTTCCATCCATTGCTATGGCTGAAATCAAGGTCGTGGCGACTTTACCGACACTTGGCGCTGTTGCCCGCGCTATAGGTGGCGAGGATGTTAAGGTTGAAACACTGGCCACACCAACCGAAGATCCGCATTATGTCGATCCCAGACCGGATTATGTCTTAAAACTCAGCCGCGCCGATTTGCTGGTTTATAATGGTATGGAGCTGGAAATCGGCTGGTTGCCGGCACTACAGAAAAATGCTCGCAATGCAAAAGTGCTCGACAACGGCCCGGGTGCTTTTGATGCATCGCGGTTCA
>CAMKRB010000155.1 GCA_946415045.1 uncultured Myxococcales bacterium | reverse complement strand
CCTGGCATCTACAAGGTAGATCCCCTTGCCGCCACCGCCAAAGCGATTTTTGAGCATCCACGGGCCATCATTTGTATCGATCCAATGGTTCAGATGCGGATGATCGCAGGCAATTGCAGGGTGCTGCGGTGGATTGAACGCATGTTCAAGCGTGCGAATGGTTTGGAGTTTGTCGCCGAACAGCTGCAGCTGGCGTGTGGATGGCCCTACAAAGTGGCATCCGCATGCACGGCATTTTTGTGCAAATGCCGGGTCTTCGGACAAAAAACCCCATCCGGGCAAAAGTGCCTCGCAATTCTCGTGACGTGCAGCCTCAAGAATGTCGTTTTGGCTGGTGTAGGCATCGCGGCTGAATCCTGTATAAACGATGCGATCGGCGGTCTGTGCGATGGCGTTTGTATCGTCATCGCGGGCGGCAATGGCGACGGTTTGAATGCCGAGATCGCGGCAAGCCCTGATAAGCCGTAGGGCGCAATCGGCGCGGTTGGCTATGAGGATGCGTTTGTACATATGGTGAAATTAAAGGCTCTGTGCAGGAGCCCCGCAGGGGCGACATATTCTAAGGTTGTGTTGAACCAACGTGGATATGGCTATGACGTAATGATTTTCAGCTAACAGCTTTGAGCTTTACATAGCCAGGGTTACAGCATTTAAACCAGGTGTGAATTTGCCGAAAGCCCGTAGGGCTTTCATATCAATAGCCCCCGGCAACGCCGGGGGGATGCAGGTCTTCTCTTCCTCCCCCAACTTTTTCCAGCCCAAAGGGCTGGAAAAAGTTGGGAAAAGGAGGAGGGGACGCTTTGATCCCCCGGTAGGCACGACGTGCCAACCGGGGGCTATTGATATTGAACGCTTACAGCGTTCATTGAATGGATGAATTGCCAAAAAAAGGCGCTGCCGTATGAAGCCGCAGGCATTCATAGGCAGCGCCGGCGAGCGTATAAAGGCCGCAGGCCTTTATAGCGAGCCGTTAAACAAAGAGGCTATTCTTTACCCTGTCTTTCTTTTTCGGTGTTGAAAGAATCGGTCATGAGTTCGAGCACCTTTTCACAGACGGCGTCATAGACTTCGTCAGGATCGTAGGCGAAGCGAGCGCCGACCGAATCTGGCGCGATGTCTTCGTCGGAGGCTCTGGAGAGATTCGGTGCTGCGGTGGTTTTGTCGAAATTTTCTTCGAGGGCGAGGAAACGATCGACGGTGGTTCCGAACGCCTTTTTGACGCGTTCTTCCATGGATTCAGCGGCCTGCTCTTTGGAGTCGACCGAGCCTGGGGCTGAGAAGTGGGAGGTATGGAGGATTTCGTGAGCGAGGAGTCCGAGGCCTTCGGGGGTATCGTAGTTGAGTTTGTTGCGGCCGAGGAAGATGTTTGTACCGAGTGTGAAGGCGTGAGCGCCCATGGCATCGGCGGCCATGCTGGCGACGGGACCGCTGAAGATGCGGACGCGGGACAGGTCAAAGCCGAGGAACGGCGCGAGTTTTTGCTGTACTGAAGCGGGCAGGAGCTCGCCTTCTGATTTGATGCGGCTTTCGACGTTGCCTTCGGCCATGCGGCCGGTCTGGATGAGATCGGTGGCTTCGGCGGAGCGTGTCTTCATATCCTGGCGTTTTTCGAGCCAGTCAGAGAGGAGACCGGCAACGCGGTCGTGTTCGTTCTGGATGCTGTGGATGGACTGAGAGGCGTTTTCGTTGGCGTCGCCAACGGTTTGAACTGTGCCCTGACCGGTGGGTTTGAACTGATTTTCGATAATCTTGATGACTTCGAAGTTTGCGGCGCTGAGGTTGAGGCCGAACAACGATTTGCGCAGCGGTTTATCGGTTTTTTGATCGGATTTGACCTTAATGCCGGAGACTTTATAGAGTGCCGGGAGCAGTGCGTTGGCTTCGGCGTTGTTCTGGTTAAAGCGGATGCGCTTGAAGAGCGGCTGCTGTGCGGCATCCATTTTGTAGCGCGGCGTGGCGAATCCCATATCGGAGCGGACCGACGGCTGATAGGCGAGCTGACGGACATCGCGCATGGCGCGGTTGGAGCGGTGCGCAAGTGCGGACTGGATTGTGGGGATAAAAGACACCGTTGGGGTTTTCTGGTCAGCCAGATGGAGGGCAGGGGTTGCATTCCTTGCGAATTCAGCGCCTGCGACCGGTGCATACATACCGATATCTCCCGAAGCTTCGCTCTGCGCGATTTCGCGGATGCGCTTGATGGAGTTGTCGATAACAGCATTTGCCGCAGTGGGTCGCGATGCATAGGCGGGTTTTTCGATTTCGAAATCGAGGGCTTTCATCAGTTCGGGGGCTGCGATTTGATATTCGGGATTGCGTTCGAACTGCATGCGTTTTTGCTCGAACATCATGCGCGCATCCAGCAATTGTGCGGTGGTTGCGGCAGGTTTTTCGGTTTTTGCCTGGTCGGCATCGGAGGCGATATTTTTGAGCATGCTGGTGCGCCACTGGATGCGATCGAGATCGCGCATGGCGTTGCGCAGTTCGGGATGATTTGCGACGATTGGGCGCAGAATGGCGCGGACGTTGTCCATGTGGCTCTGGACCTGGGCAGAATCACCAATATCTGCGGCGACTGCGGATTCGATGCCGCTGATAAGGGAGCTGCCGGTTTCGGCATCCATGACCTCATGCAGGGTTGCGATGACGCCTTTGTAGATCTTGCCGAGCTTTGCATATTCGCTTTCGATGAGATGTTTGCTTGCATCCCGCAGGCTTTCGGTTGCGCGTGCAATGGCTTCGCTGTTGTCGGCAGGGATCTGGCCGGCCAGGGATTCGACGTATTCCTTCGAGACCTTGATGTCGCGGGCTTCGGCTTGCATCTGGGCGCGGATGGTATTGAAACGGGCTTTCGAAATCGCGGAATCCACTGTTTTTTCGGGCTCGACGGCGAGTACGCGTTCGGTATCCGGTGCATCGAATGGAACGGTTGCGAGTGCGGCCTGACGTGCATTCAGTGTGGCGATCAAATCGTTTTTAAGTGATTGTGATTCGGCTTCGACTTCGGCGCGAGTTTCGGCGAGTTCGAGGTTACCGAGCCAGATGCTGTCGGACATGCGCTTCTGCAGCATTGATGCGATGGAAACGGCATCCGATTCACCCGATTTGGCCAGCTGCTGAATCGCGCCCTGGACGATTTCAACATGACGGCTGTCCCATGTGCCGCGATCGTCGCTGAGGAGTTTTTCGGCCAGCGAACGGCTGTTGCGGGCCATGGTGGTGTCGCGAAGATTGCCGGTGTGATTGGGCATCAGTGCGGCTGGCTGGTGCATGTTCCGAAGCATCGAACGGATCTCGGAAATACCGGATTCCACCAGTGATTCATCGTATTCGCCATTCTGATAGCCCATCATCAGACGGTCAAATGCCTGATTGAGTGCAATCGCTTCCTGCTGGCTCGTTGCGGTCAGGCTGCTCAGCTCTTCGTGCAATGTCGTTAATGACTTGATTAATGCAGTCTGTTCTTTCATGGTTCCATCCTTTTTGAACTCAAGTAATCGCTCTGAACTTAAAATCTTGCAGGGATTCGTTGAACCCCGTCATACGGGAGGAGTGTGTATGCAAGATCTTATCCCTGGAGATCAATTTTTTTTGATGCGGCGATTGGTGAGCGACAAATGCTAAGCGACGAGCACCAGACATCCGGTTTACAGCGGATTTTTGTCAAGTCTCAGACCGTTGAGGAGACCGTCGGGATAATCGCCGAGCAGTTTTTTGACGAGTGCAAGTGACCAGATCATGGCGCATCCGGCCGAACGCCCGGTGACCATTTGGCCGTCGGTAATCGTCGGAACATTCTGAACGCCCTTGCTTTGCAGGCGATCATAGACGCAGGGGTGGCAGGTGAACGATTTGGTACCAAGAATCCCCAGTTTGTCGGGGATGAGTGGGGCTGCGCAGACTGCGGCGATGACTTTTCCGTCATCATGGAACTTTTGGACAAGCGCGAGCAGCGATTCGTTTGCCAGCATGTTTTCAACGCCTTTCATGCCGCCGGGGAGCACCAGCGCGTCTCCCTGGTCATCCCTGATTTCTGTGAGCGTCGCGTCGGCGATGACCACGATGCCGTGTGATCCCATCACTGCCGTATTCTCGTTCAGTGCGACCGTTGTTGCGTCGATCCTTGCACGGCGCAGGATATCAATAACCGTAATGGCCTCGGTTTCTTCAAATCCCGGCGATAAAATGATGTATGCTTTCATGGTGAATTCCTTTGGTTTGGGGTGGGGCGTTCGATGGAACGCCGTTACATTATAAATAGGGGAATGAACAATTGGCAATGAGCAATGAGCAATGAGCGATGAGCAATGAGCGATGAGCGATGAGCGATGAGCAATGAGCAATGAGCGATGAGCAATGAGCAATGAGCGATGAGCAATGAGCAATGAGCAATGAGCAATGAGCAATGAGCAATGAGCGATGAGCGATGAGCAATCGGGGGCATCCTGAATCGTCGCGGGTATCGCGGGAGGAAAGGGAACAGGGATTGAAACAAAAGCATCTTGCGTTTACACTTGCAGACCGGTGGATCCCGTGGAGGCGATATGAACCGATTATTCTGGATAAAGTTGAGTTTATGTGTGGCGATGTCGGGAGGATTCCTGCTTGCATCGGGGATGGATGCATTTGCGCAGAATCCTGCAAAGACCAAGCCAGCAGCGAAAAGTGGCGGAAAGACAGACAAATCGTCTGATAAGGCCAAAGCCCAAAAATCTGTGTCCAAAAAAGACAGGAAAACAGCAAAAAAAGCCGAGCCTCAGAAATCGATGGATGCGCTCAAGCAGAACATTGAGAATATGCTTTCGGCCATGGGTGCCGAGCAGTACGGTACGGCGCTGGTCTATTGTGAACAGGCGCTTCGCGTGTTACCCGATGATGCAGAGAATATGGTGCGTTCCGAGGTCTATAAGATGTGCGCGCACCTTTATGATCGGAATGGACAGCTGGATGATGCTTTGGAAATGGTAGCGAAAGCCAGACAGTTGAACCTGGACAATTCGCTGTGTTTTTTTGAAGCCACGCTGTTTACCAAAAAGCATCGCTGGGATGATGCGCGATCGAGCTACACCCGTTGTTCCGACCTGACAGCGGCGGAGCGAGCGGTCGTTGCAGGCAACCTTGCCGAACTCGAGATGATCGTTGAACATCCCGAATCTGCGGTCGAAAAATACGAAAGTGCGATTGCCATGAGCCCGGATAATCCGTCGTCCCAATTCGGCATGGCGGTGGCGCTTTCGCGCGCCAATCGCTGGGATGACAGCATTCGTCAGTTTTGGAATGGTCTCGAACTCGATCCCGGGTTAAAATATTTGAAATATGAATTCTTCGAGCCTGCAGCCGAATCAGATTATCAGACGGCATTTCGCATGATGGCGATGCATCGCAGCCGCGAGGCCAGATTCTATTTGCAGCGTTACGTCAAATCCGAGATGCGTCCCTCATACCGAGGCATTGCGGAACGGGAGCTGGAAAGACTGGATGCGGAGATCCGCAATTCGCAGACCGCGATTCGGTTTGCGGTTCCGTTGTTGTTCGATAACGTGCGCAGCATCGCAATCGACAATTCGGGAAATTACCTCGCGGTCGCATCGATTGAGCGTATGAAGCCGGGGCGTTCGAAATCCGCCAAATCCTCGACAAAAGATGACAGCGGTCAGTTCCTGAAGAACATTCGTTCGTCTGTGTGGACGCTGGATGTCGAATCCGGAGCCACCGCGAGCCGCATGAGCGTGGATTCGGATGTCGTGACGGATATGTCGTTTGTCGGTGATACGCCGCACCTTCGTGTGATTGCGGGGATGCATCGTTTCGACCTGGATGTATCGGATGCGCAGTCCGGTTATTACGTTTACGAGAACCGTCCGGATGCATTTGCGCTTGGCATTGATGGCGGTGAGAATATGGTATCTGTGACGAGCGGCGGCTGGCTGGCGCTGGCGCCCTGGCTCAATCCGGTGCTCCAGGTGCCGATTGTGCGGATTCCGCCCGAGAGCCGGCAGCTGGCGCTTTCGTCAGATCACCGCACGATTGTGCTCGATGTATCCAGCGAAGTGCGTCTGATCAAGACCGAAACCGGCGATATCGTGCGTCAGTTTTCCGACGCGTTTGATATCAGTACCATGGCCGCGCATCCAAATAAGGACATGTATGCACTTGGCATTCAGACGGGTACATTGCTTGTGGATGGCAAGGGAAAAATTCAGGCGATGCTGGGCAGCCCGAATCTGGAAGAAATCGACGCGCTTTCATTTTCGCCCGATGGCCGCTGGCTGGCAGTTGTAAGCGGAAATCTGGTTGAAGTCTGGGACGTCGAGAAGAGCCTTGAATTGCACTAAGAGGGAAATATGAGCAGGAAACTCGTTCGGAATCTGTTGCTGTTGCTGGTGTTGGCGTTGATATGTGTGGGTTGTGAGCAGCGCCGTGGGCAGGTTGAACTGACACCGGAAACCGGGACTGAGCCGGAATCCGGTAAAATGGATAAAATGATTGAACCTCTGGCAGTGCCGGCATTTGTGCCGGATACGCCGGCTGTGCCCGAACCGCAGGCCTCGGCTGAGGCACCGGAGACGCCAGCTGCCCGCGCCAGTCGCGAGCAGCAGTATCGCACCGATGATGAAAAGAATACGATACAAGTCTTTAATGATGCGGCTCCGGCCGTTGTCTTTGTGACGCAGAACCAGACGGTGAGAAACTGGCGCACAGCGCGTGAAATGGAGGTTCCGGCAGGTTCCGGCACCGGTTTTATCTGGGACAAAAGCGGCCACATTGTGACGAATTATCACGTGATTGATGGTGGCACATCGCTGACGGTCACGCTTTACAATCAGAAGACATACAGTGCACGACTGGTTGGCGGTGAGCCGAAAAAGGACATTGCGGTGCTGAAGATCGACGCGCCGGCATCGGAACTTCACGCGATTTCGCTGCCGCCGGCCGGTTATGCGCTATCCGTTGGTCAGAAGACGCTTGCTATCGGCAATCCGTTTGGTCTCGATCACACGCTCACGACGGGCATTATCTCGGCAATTGGCCGCGATCAGCGCGGATATGGCGGTGTGACCATTCCCGACATGATACAGACGGATGCGTCGATCAATCCGGGCAATTCGGGTGGTCCGCTGCTGGATTCGTCCGGCAGTCTCATCGGGATGAACACGATGATATATTCGCAGTCGGGGGCATCAGCGGGCATCGGATTTGCGGTGCCGGTCTCGACGATTCGCCGCATCGTTCCGCAGATCATCGGCACGGGCAAAGTCCAGCAAATCGGTCTGGGCATATCGATTTTATCCGATGCGGTGGCGCGTCAGAACGGCGTGAACGGCGTGATCATACGTGCAGTAGGCGAGAATACGCCGGCAGCAAAGGCGGGATTGCGCGGTCTTTCGTCGAACTCGCGCGGGACGTTTATGGGCGACATCATTATTGGAATTGACGACAAGCAGGTGACGAACTACGACCAGCTGTACAACTCGCTCGACACGCACAAACCGGGGGACAAGGTGAACGTGAAGGTGCGCCGCGACGGCGATGTGGTGACGGTACCGGTCGAGCTGTTTATTCTGCCCGATTAGTGGCCGCGCTATCGCGTTGCGATACGCGCGTCTTTGCCCCGCTATTCTGCGAATACGCGGGGCATTGATTTAGGTATGTTTCACCAGTGTGGAGATAGCGTTACGCCGATACGTGTGAGATACTGGCAAAGAGCGCCGGGCATCGAGCGTCGAGTTGGCCAATGAGCACTTGTGGCTCATTGCTCATCGCTCGTGGCCGCAAAGCAGACAACCTTACTTTTTTATATCCACGATCGTTAAACAGAGCCTAAATATATGGAGTGCGAATCAGGCCGGGGCGTTGCGGGGCGGTGTGTGTGAATTATATAGCCGCAGCAGTCTGGAGTTTGGGTGGGATTCCCCGCATCAGGGGGCGCGGCGTATCGGCGTTGCCGATAGCCGCGTTGGGGGATGTGCCCCCGCCCGTGTGATGAAATTTTGGATAAAACGGTTCTTATGGCGCAATCCACTTGACGACTTGTTTGTGGGTGAAGTAAATTGCATGTTCGCATCGGCATCATCGGATTAATTTTGCCGATAAGTGACAACGGATTCGCTGGTAAAAAAGCCGGCAAGCAGGATGTTTAGGAGGGGATGTTGAATTCT
>CAMKRB010000154.1 GCA_946415045.1 uncultured Myxococcales bacterium | reverse complement strand
TCGCTACATAAATTGTGCCTAACTCACGAAGAATGAGACGGAAACGGAATTCCCCGGCCTTGTCCTGATAAACTTCGAATTTCGGATTGGTCAGCGTTTCGAAACCCTCGACTGTCTGATCTTCGACGTGCAAATCGGGTACATTCTTTTTCACGCTTTCGATACCGTTTTTGCAGCTGTCAAGCGATTTGTATATCTGTGAAGTTGCAATGATTTCTCCGTTTCCGGCTTTGAGGTTAAACATAAAACCCGTTTTGGCTTCACTAATCACAAACTTTCCCATAACACAACTCCTTATTTGGTTTGAAACGCCCCCCAACTACTTTTTTATGCCAATTGCAATCAAACATCAATCGATTTCGCAGTGGCATATCGTTATTGTTACTTATTGTTCTGATGCCCTATTGACTTTTGGTATGTAGTATGTATGACATGTAGTTATGTAACGAAATGGGAAATCCATTCCGGCTTTTCATACTCAATACAAAAGGCGCATCTATGTCATTTTTTGATATCGTCAAACGGCTGACTGGTTTTGTCAGGCCTTATAAACTGTTGATTGCAGCAACGCTCACGCTCACATTGATTGGTTCATGTCTGGCACAGGTGAATGCGCTTGCGCTCGAATATGCCGTCAACTCGGTAGCTGCGCTTACTGAAAGCACCGACCGGATTGCCGATGGGTTCCGGATTCTCACGCTCATCACCATCGTTTTGCTTGGCAAGGAAATCATGGTGGCGCTCATCTCGTTTTCGCAGAGATTTTTTGGTGCAAAACTACGCATTTCGATGTCGAAAGACCTTGCATTGCAGGCCGCAAAAAAATTGCTCACCTACAAAATGGCGTTTTTCAGCGAAAAAGACAACGATGCCGGAAAATTGCAAACCCGTGTCAACCAGGGGGCCGAGAGTCTTACACGATTGGTCAATAACTTCTTTATCGATATTCTCCCGCTGGCTGCAAATGCCATTCTTGCTCTGTTTCTGATGTTCCGCTCCAATATCTATGTCGGATTTGTTGCGCTGGCCATCATTCCTATCTTTTTTTATATCACCTACTGGCAGGGCAAAAAATTGCGCGGATGGCGCCAGAATCACCGAAAATACCGCGAGACCAAAAGTCATGCAGTGCTCAATCTGATTCAATCGATTTCGGTTATCAAATCGTTTAACCGCGAAGAAATCGAATATAACAAACAGGACGAAATTCAAAACCGGATTTCCGAAAATCAGCTCAGTACAAATAAACTCAGTTTCCTGTTCGACGGCTTTAAATCGTTTGTTGAACAACTCGGCGTCGTCCTGATTATTATATTGTCGTCGTACTTTGTGATTACCGGACAAATGGAAATCGGCGCCATTATGCTGCAGGTGATGTTATATAACAATGTCTCATCACCAATCAAACAGCTGCAGCGCATTTATGACGACATGAACGATGCTTTGGTTTATGCCGAAGGCTATTTCGATGTGATCGATGACAAGGATAAAAAAGAAGATACAGGCAAACTCAAGACTGAGATCCTTGACCCGACATTTGTGGTGGAACATGTCGATTTCGCATATCCCAATGGCACCAAAGCGCTTAAGGATGTGAATCTGACGATTGAAAAGGGTAAAATTACAGCACTCGTTGGTCTTTCGGGGGCTGGTAAAACCACGCTCATCAATCTGCTCAACAAATTCTATACGCCGTCGAGCGGGTCTATTACGCTTGGTGGGGTACCGATTGGCGATCTCGATACGACATGTTTGCGTGATAAAATCGGCATTGTGATGCAAAAGAACCATATCTTCGATGGTTCAATTGAAGAGAACATTCTTTACGGTCGTCCGGATGCCTCGCATGAAGAAGTCGTTCAGGCAGCAAAAGATGCGTTTATCTATGACCAGATTATGGATCTGCCGAATCAGTTTGAAACACCGGCAACACAGCTTTCGGGCGGACAGCAGCAGCGCATCGCCATCGCTCGCATTTTCCTCAAGAATCCTCCGATTCTGTTCCTCGATGAGCCTACTGCATCGCTCGATGCTATCGCTACCGAACAGATCAAAAACAGCATTGATGCGATCAAAAAGAATCGAACAGTTGTGATTATTTCGCACAGCATCTCACAGATTATTGATGCCGATATCATCTATGCCATGAAACAGGGATGTATTGTTGAATCGGGAACGCATGAAGACATCTACAAACAAAAGGGCGTTTATCACGATATTTTTGATGCATCTGCCCGCTCACTCAATATCGCCAAAATCGCTCAGACCTACGATGAAGACGGCGATGGTCGTATCGATATTAACCCCGATTTTACCAGTAACCGTTTCGATCCCGATCGCGATGATCATTATATTCTGGGCGATTATGATTTAATCTGACCGCATTTGATGCCAGCCACAACTCTTGGCTTTTTGGCATAATCCCTAAAGGTTTGTACATGGTCAAATCCGCTTTTTTCGAACAGCGCCATCACATCCTGTGACTGTGTACAACCGATTTCTACAAACAGTGCGCCGCCGGTTTTGAGCTTATCAAACGCCTGCGGTATCAGTCTTTTATATATGTCCAGCCCGCGATCACCGGCGCGCAGCGCCAGTTCCGGCTCTCGCAATACTTCCGGCGAAAGCATTTTCATCTCATCATTACTGATATACGGCGGATTCGATACAATAATATCGGCCGTATCTTTATACCTATCAAGCAAGTCAGATTCTATAAATTCGATGTCTTCTACGGATAGATTTGATGCATTCTCTTTCGCAATTGCCAGCGCTTTGGATGATATATCCACTGCCGTGAGTTTTCGGGGAATATCGGATAATTCAGATGCTATCGCCAGTATAATTGCGCCACTGCCCGTTCCTACATCTACGATTTTGATGGACACTGCACCATTGTCAATGTGCTCAGTCTCAAATACTTCGACACTTTCATTCTCTGTATGAATGGTATCTTTTTCACTGTTTTCTATTTCAGCCACAGCTTCATAGTATTGCTGCCTTGAATCTATCGTTTCGTATGTCACATCCTGATTTTCCGCATGGATCCACGGCGCTGGCTTACCTGCCAGATGCGCTCGCACATACGCAAGCACCTGTTCGACCAGACATTCCGTATCTGGCCGCGGTATCAATACATCGGGCGATACATCGAGCGACAGCGACCAAAAGTCTTTCTTCCCCAATATATACGCAGTCGGGACATGTTCCTTCACGCGCCGGATCACCATGGCCTTATAATCTGCCAGTTCTGAGGCATCCATAGGGCGCATGCCGTTGATGATGAGCTCAACTTTGCTCATGTGCAGTGCATGTCCCAGCAGCACCTGCGCTTCCAGCGCCGGATCTTCGATGCGGTTGTCGGCAAAATACTGTCTCGACCAGTCGAGCATTTTCTTTATTGTCCAGATTTGTTCGGTCATGTTTTTATGCGTTTGGGGATGTTCGTGAGTCTGTCCGTGGGTTTCACCCACGGTTATAATATGTCGCCCCTGCGGGGCTGGATCCATGGGTTACGCTGACGCTTCACCCCCGGCTAAACTGTGTCGCCCCTGCGGGGCTGGATCCGGGACACTCGCCGCATTTTGTACACTTTTCAAGATTGTGTCGCCCCTGCGGGGCTGGATCCGGGGGTTACGCTGACGCTTCACCCCCTGGATTATATTTATTGCTTTTCTTTCTGGAGGGGGTGTGGGGGAACCTCTTTCTTTTGGCACAAAAGAAAGAGGTTCCCCCACCCAGCTCAATTCTCCGTTGGACCAAGGCTGATGCCGACGTCGATTTGATTTTCGACAGCGGGGGCGCGACCTTTTTTGATGATTCGAATCTGGCGTCCGACCAGCGTCTGGCTGGTGGCGCTGTCGACCTCGACTTCGACCCAGTCACCGGGTTCACAGTCGCCGCGATCAAAGATCGTCGTTTTAAAATCGCGAGTATTGCCAACGGCCTGGTCGCTGTTTCGGCGAGAATAGCCTTCGACGATTACCTCGACGCGGGAGCCGATGCGCGATTCATAAATCTCTTTCGAAATATGCTGCTGAATATCGATGATTTCGGCCAGTCGTCTTTGTTTTACTTCGGATGGAATATCGTCCTTCATCGTGCGTGCCGCAATCGAAAGCGATCGCTCTGAATAAGCGAATAAAAAAGCAAATGCGAACCGGTTATCGATAATTGCCTGTCGGGTTTTCTGGTAATCCTCTTCCGATTCACCGCAAAATCCAACGATGATATCGGTTGAGATGGCGATTTCCGGGCACTTTTCCCGCAATTTGTGCACGATGGTTTCGTATTCTTCATATGTGTATTTGCGCCGCATTGCGACGAGCTGGCTGTCGCTGGCCGATTGCAGCGGCAGATGCACAAATTTTGCGACGTGCGGCTCAGTTGCAATCACTTCGATCAGTTCGTCACTGAATCCGAGCGGATGCGGCGACGTGAACCGCACCTGTTCAATCCCCTCGACATTTGCGACCATTCGCAGCAATTTTGCAAAATTGATATCGCCATCGACGTAGGAATTCACGGTTTGCCCAAGCAGCGTGACGACTGAAAATCCCATTTCGGCCAGCCGTTTGACTTCGGTCAGAATATCGGCTGCCGGCACATTGCGTTCGCCGCCTCGCACGTGCGGTACGATACAATATGTACACACATAGTTGCATCCTCGCTGAATGGTCACCCAGGCCGTCACACCGGACGGGCGCTTTGGCGTACACCCTGTATACAATTCAGAGCGGTCGAATTCTGTGTGGATTTCGGCTTTTTTGCGCTTATTTGCAATGATTTCCGGGAGTGTGCGGTACTTATCCGGACCCGCCACAAAATCGACGTATGGCACTTTCTCGACGAGTTTTTCGCCCAGATGCTTGGCCATGCAGCCGACCACACCGATGAGCAAATCCGGCCGCAGTCGTTTGAGCGGCACCAGATTCGTCAGACGTCCCAGGATGCGCGCCTCGGCTTTTTCCCGCACAGCGCACGTGTTCAGAATGATCACATTGGCTTCTTCCAGTGCATGTGCAGGCTCAAATCCTGCAGCTGTCAGAATGCCCATAATCAGCTCGCTGTCAGCAGTATTCATCTGGCAGCCGTAGGTTTCAATCAGTACTTTCATCGTCATATTCGGTTTGGATATATCCTGTGAAGTAGGGTTGCAATTTCCGGAAAATGATGCTTATTCCTGCATTTGATGTTGTTGCAGGGCTCAGGAAATGCGGCAGATGATATCACGGTGCAACACGGATATACAACACTGTCAGATGCGTACATTTGGGGAGCCCCGGAACCAAAATGCTGCGCGCCGTATTGAGCGCAGCGAAATAGGCTGCGCGGCGAGTCGTATGCGCCGCCGGCGCATAGACGAGCCAATACATATCTATATAAATCGCATTGCAGGAACGGGCATTTATTCTTTCTTTGCCTGGTTTTTGGGTTTGTAATTCACGTCGGGATCGACGACGATGGCGTAATCGCTGTTCCAGTAGTTATCAAAGCTTTGTGTGAGTTCCTGATTGAGTTTGGTGCTGTTCACGATGATTCCGATGTTGCGCGATTTGTAGAAATAATCGCCGGCCCAGTTGCTCGTACCAATCCAGGAATCGGCGTCATCCACCACCATAAACTTGGAGTGTATCGTGCGCGAATAGGGCACAAATCCGCTTGAATGCTCGGGGATTTCGATCATGCGTGTTTCGATGTTGTCGATGGGTTCGAGGCGTTTGAGATCTTTGATGTATTTGGGGCGAGTGGACCAGTCGGAGACGAGCAGGCGCACTTTGACACCGCGTGCGGCGGCTGCGGTGAGGGCATCGTCGAGTTCGGTAAACATCGTGTGATCGTAGTTTTCGGTCGCATAATTGAGCAGCTGGATGGCGATCGATTTTTGTGCTTTGCCAATCATGTCGATGAGTTTGGGCAAATCCCACATGCTTTCGCACGGAAGGTAGCCTTTGGGGCTGGCGACGATTTGAATACTGGCCGATTCGCCGTGATAATCGACTGCAGCGGGGGAGGGACAGTCGGCTGGCTGGACGCCGGCGCTGGTGTTTTCGGCAAGTTTCCAATCGGTCTCAAATATTTGCCGTATGGGTTCGACGATGCTGGCCGGACGCAGGCGGGCACCCATTTCGGAAATCTGTTCCAGCGAACGCCAGTCGAAATTCTGCGAACCGAAATAGAGCGTTTGGCCGTCGACGATAAAGAATTTGGCGTGCTGGATGCCGCCGGTCATCTCTTTAAAACTGATGTTTCGGATCTCGAGGTTGGGAATTTGGGCGAGTTCCTGGGGCAGAACGCCATTGTCGCCGGTGGTCATGTTGGAGTCGATGATGAAGCGGATTTTGACGCCGCGATCGGCTGCACGTTTAAGTGCCTGGACGACTTTGTCGAGACCTGTGCCGGGGGCGTTGATGGCGTAATATTCTTCGAAATCAAGCGTCGACTGGGCGCTGTCAATGGCTTCAATCCAGACCGGGACGACATCTGCGATGTGTGCGTTGTTCAGCGTGGTTTCCTGGGGCCACGATTCAAAAATCATCAGGTCGGCAGATTTCTGGCTTTGGCGGAGCATATCGTCGCCAATCGTCGAAAGCTTTTGAGCTGAAGCGGCTGGCGCAGTTGGGGCTTCCGATACTGCGGCGGAATTATCGGGGGATTCAACGGATGGGGCTGGATTGATTGCCGCACAGCCGCATGTCAGGCAGGCACAGAGCAAAAGGGATTCTGTTGTTTTCATCATGATTCCTTATCGTGTAATGTATCGTTCGGGAACCCGCTTTCGCATTTTGCAGTGCGGGGGTGGATTGTTCTATAACATGGCGGCGATTTGGTGTAGGAAAATCTGTCGCCAATTGCACGGTAAGATTTTTCGTGCGCTGATTTTTCATCATAATGTTTGGATATGAAAAAACATCCGATTTTAGCTGTAGTTTTGGTTTCCCTGATTTGCACATCTGCCTGCAGTCTTGGAAAAAACAAGGGCGGCGTGCAATCCGCTGCCAATGTTCAGTCGTCCGGGACGTCTTCGGAAAATGCGCAGACGCAGGCGTCGACACAGGTGGATGCGCAAAAGACTGATGTGGCTGGCAGCCAGGCAGTTGAGCATTCGGTGCACAATGGCACACTGACGTGGAATGTGGATGATGTCGGGACTGTGGATGTGCAGATGCAGCAGGCCAGGTCAAGCCTCGAAAGTGCCGAAACAGCCATTAACAATCAGGGTTTTGCGCAGGCAATTCAATTCGCCCGCGAGAGCTATCTGCACCTGCCTACGACCGATGCCATTCGCGTGGCAAACTATGCGGCATCCAGACTCAGTCCCATCGAAGTGACGCGGATGTATGGCGCTGCTGAGACGCATTTTGAACGCGCCGTTCTCGGGCAGATGCGCGTCAATTTCTGTGCGGCTCAGAACGATCAGGCATGTCTGGACAAAGTGCTGCCTGAAACTATCGAATCCCTTTATCTCATCGGAGAATCGGATAATGCTGACCGGCTTTCAAAATTCGGCATGCAGAATGGTGCGGCTCAGACGCCGGTCGCAGCGGTGATGCTGCCATTGTCGGGGAAGGATAGAAAAATAGGCCGCGCAATGCTGGGAGCAATGCTTCAGGCGGCTGGTATTTACAATCACAAGCGCATGCCGATGCATCTGCGCTTTTTTGACACGCGATCGAGTGCAGCTGCCATCCCGGAAATCCTCGCCGAAATCGACAAAGCGGGTATCCGCCTGATCGTGGGGCCGGTCGATATTCAGGAATGCAGCGCGACTGTCCGTGGTCTGGGCGACAAAGTGATGATCGGGTTTTCGCCAAACGACAGTTTTGTCGGCGATCTGAATGGCGTCTATCAGTTCTCGTACGCGATTGCTGAAGAAGCTCAGCAAGTCACACAGATGCTGATTGGGTTCAACGCGCAGAAGATCGTTTCGCTCAGTACCGACGATGCATACGCCACGACGACGGTCGAACAGCTCAAGGCGAGCTTGCCGCAGGGAATGCGCGTGGATGCGTTTGCCTATCCTGCAAAACAGACCGATTTGCGCGATCTGGCCAAAAAAGCGGCTGCTGTCGCACCTGATACCGTGTTTTTGCCTGTGTCTGTCGATGTCGCGGAACGCATCATGAGCTTTATGGCTCAGGAGAATATCTGGTGTGCAAAGCCGGGAACTCCGCAGCCCAAAGCTGCTTCCGA
>CAMKRB010000153.1 GCA_946415045.1 uncultured Myxococcales bacterium | reverse complement strand
TGCAAAGACGCTACATCGCGCTTGCGACCGAATCCCAGGCACAGCACCTGATGGAATTGCTCGACAAATACAAATGCCGTTCGATGGCGGATGTCTGGCAGGACGGCGAAAAGATGATATCACTGCGGTTTGTTTAGGCAGATTCCGGTCTGCGGCAGACCAGGGGGGCGTTGCGGGGGCACAGCCCCCGCAGCAGGGGGCGGCGCGTATCGGCAAGTGCCGATAGCGACGCGGGGGGCGCAGCCCCCCGACACATCAAAAAAACAGTTTGAATTCGCATTTACCTTGCGTATAGTGCGCAAAGTCTTGCAAGGGAGGCGAACATGGCAGACGACAATCATCCTTTTATGAATGCACTTCTGGACGGCATGACCAACGGCGTCGAGCAGTCCGCCGGCACGCTGCTGGCACAGCTCAAATCAAAGCAGGCAGAAGATCTCGAAAAGGCGGCTGCGGATGAGGATGTGCGCAAAGCTGTCGAAAAAAGAGCATCACAAATCGCTGAACTTGAAGCCTTGATGAGCAGCATCCAGGCCGACCGCGAAAAACGGGCTCACCAGGTTGCACAAAGCGATACGGCAGCACAGGAATCCGGCCCTGTTCCGGAGCTCAAACCGTGGTGGAAAGACGTTCTGAACAAAGACCGGCAGTAACCTGCCGCACAGGCGCATGATGAGGAAACCGTTGAGGATGAGAAGCGCGACAGTTATTTTGTTTAGTGCACTTGCGATGCTATCGTCGATGCAGGTGTCGTGTTCATCGGGCCCGAAACCGGCCGCAGAATCGCGCGCCGAAATGCCGCAGAATTATTCGGTCCATGCCATCGACACGCTGGAACAGATCGCGGCAAATGTGCCGTCCGATGCGGATTTGATCGTATTCGGAAGCTATGGTTCGATCGCCGACAGCATCCGGCAGTTCCGCGATTATCACATCGTCGATGATGCCGAACTCGACAAACTGCTGCAGGATCTGGGCACGCATTATCAGCTCAATCCATCCAGCCTGCAGAGCTACTACAAGGCCGGGATGGACTCCGGTTCGGGGTTTGCCGCAGGAAAGCGAGGAAACAACGTTTTTGCGGTGATGCGGCTGCTGGACGAAACCAAATTCCGCACATGGTGGGACGTCTTTATCAACGAGGAATTCGGGCGTCCGCGCTATCACGAGTCGTCAGAAGGCAACCGCAGATTCGTCAAGATCGAGATATTGCAAAAGGATTTTGCGACGATGCTGTTCGAGCCGAACCAGCCCGTGCGCATCGTTTTTGGCAGCGAAATCGTGCCCGGCAGTGACGACAGCCTCGAAACCATCAAAGCACTGACGGATGCACCATCCCTGAAAGATTCGGATGTTCTGCCGAAAATTCGCGAGGCCATTCCAACCGCGCCAGTTGGCCTCTGGACCTCGACTGCTAGAACGCTTTTGACGGAATCCGTCAGCAATATGGTGGCGCCCTGGATTTCCAACGCCTGTGCGGGCGTGGATTTCTCGAAAGACGGCCCCTCCATTCAGGCGTCGGGATTCTGGAAAAACGATATCTACGAAAATCAAAAGCGTGGCGAATATGCTGCCGCCATGCTGAAACTCCAGGAAAATACAGGACAAGCGCATGTTCTGAGCTCAAATCCGGGAAGCGTCGGACGCATCGTTTTTGACGCCGAAAAACTCGAGTCTTTCATCGTGCCCCAGCTGCGTGAAAAACACCAGAAACAATACGCCGATATTAAAGATAAGCTCACACAGCGGCTGCTCGGACTGGATGTGACCCATCAAATCATCCATAATCTGAGCGCTTTATGGGTCGCGATTTACAACACCAGCACCGAGCCATCTCAGGAAAACCCCACGATTCAGGAAATCCTCTCAGTCCAGGAAGTCGCTGTATTTATGGCATTCAAGGATGCGTCGGCTTCGAATGCTTTTTTTGGCAAAGTCAACGCCCTGATGAACATCTTCAAAAACCAGATTCCCCAGGATACAGCGTCGATTTCGCAGGAAGGCGATCTAATCCACATCGCGGTGAAGGTTTCGGGGGCGACGCTTCATGTCGGATATCGCAAAGGCATTTTGTCCATCGCGACCGAACCGGCCTGGACAACGGTGAAATCGGTGCTCGAAAACGATGCACCAAAAGCTGCGGATGGTATTCTGCCAGCAGGCAATCACTTTGGCCTGATTTCGCTGCGCATCGCGGATGTGAAACAGATTCTGGGTGCCCGATACCCGATTATCAAAGAGCAGATTTCGCGTTTTCTCGAGCATTTTCCACACATGCTTGTTCAGGCATCGGCAAACGAAAACCGCATCGAATTGCGCCTGAACTCGACGATCAAACCAAACAATCCCTGATATAAATCGTAAATCTTATCATCAGGTGCGCCACGATGTGGCGCATACCACCAGCACGCCGAAAGCGTGCAATGTCACAGCCCGGGGTGAGCACAGCGTGTCCCGGGGAATCGTGAATAACGCATGAACACACCGGACACCACACATACGCCATCCCAGCTGATTGCGCAGCTCACCAGGATTTCGAAGACTTACGTGAGCGGCGAGAACCGACTCGAGGTGCTGAAGGATTTTTCTCTCGACATTTCGAGCGGTGATTTTGTGGCGATTCAGGGCAAGAGCGGATCAGGAAAAACGACGCTTTTAAACATTCTCGGTCTGCTCGACAGCGATTATTGTGGCGAATATCGCATTTATTCTCCGGATCGCGGGATGGTGCCAACCAGAACGCTGAGAGATGCGGAATTGAGCCGACTGCGCAACGAGGTTCTGGGATTTGTTTTCCAGCACTTTAATCTGCTCGAGCATCTGACGTGCCTGGAAAATACGATGCTGCCGGCGTCGTTTACAAAGCAGCATGAAGACAACGCGACATACAGGCGCAAAGCCATGCAGCTGCTTGAGCAGTTTAATGTAGCCGACAAAGCCGACAATCATCCGTCACAGCTTTCGGGCGGCCAGAAGCAACGCGTGGCCATAGCCCGGGCCATGCTGATGAATCCCCGCATGATTCTTTGTGATGAGCCGACCGGTGCCCTCGACGCGCAGACCAGCCAGGAAATCATCCAGTGCTTCAGAACGCAGAATAGCCAAAGCGGCACCGCATTCGTCATCGTCACGCATGATGATGATGTCGCCAGCCAGTGCCAGCGCATCATCCGGATGTGATGACGGACATCCTGAAGCCCGGAGCTTAGGGCGCAAGCCATCGATAAGAAGATGGCACTGAGCAGTTACAGTATTTCTGGCACTGATCGGCGGAATTCTTGACAGTTATTCTGGATGCGAGTAGAACGATAATGGCGAAAAAAGCCGTTATGGCGGCGGATTATTATTTCTATGGCATGAATACCCAAAAGCATGCGATTTCAGGAAGGTTAAAAGGAGTTTCATATGCTTAGTGTGACCATCACCGAGAAAGACGGTCCTTCAACAACAACAACATTCGACAAGACCGAGGTTCTCATTGGGCGTGTGAAGGGCAACGACATTGTGCTGCCCAAAACAAATGTATCGAAACGGCATTCCCGGATTGTGATCAAAGACGGCAAGATCATCCTGATCGACCTGAAGAGTACAAACGGCACATTTGTGAACGGCCGCAAGATCACGAGTCCGCAGGTGATGCAGGACGGGGACAAGATTTACATTGGCGATTTTACGATTGAAGTACGCGAGATTCCCGGTGGTACAGCGCAGCCGATGCCCTCGGCAGCGGTGCCGTCCCCGATGGGCAATTTCAGTCCTGTACCATCGGCATCGTCACTTCCTGGCGTAGGCGGCATGCCAATGGAAGGCCACAATGGTCTTGGCGGCCCGCAGCATGGTCCCGGCCTGGCGGGTCCCGGCATTGGCGGTCCATCGCTTGGCGGTCCGTCGCTTGGCGGCCCTGGTCTTTCAGGAACGAATTTCCCGCGTCCCAATCTTGGCGGTCCGAACGGCCCATCGCTTCCCAACAGCCCGGCATCGACCCTGCCCGGCGGCGCAGCGACGACTGTCCCTTCTGCCCCCGGCGTGATGCCGCCTCATGGAGGCATGGATCCCAACATTTCACTTGCAGGACCTGGCCAGATGGCAGGCCCCGGTTCCATGACCCCGTCCCCTGCGCCATCGTTGGGCATTGGTATGGGTCCGGGTCTGAGTCCCGCATCCCCGCTGCCTCCCGGTCCTGGTCTTGGTGGTCTCGAACAGCCAGCCAATCTTCCCGGGCCATCGCCGCTTCCCGCAGCATCACCGCTTCCCGGTGCACCTTCGCTTGGTGCAAGCCCATCCCTGAGCAGCGGCCCACAATCCTCACCTTTGAGTTCGCCCTCCGGAGCTCGCCAGCAGCCCGGCCCGTCCATTGGAAAACCATCCAGCCTCGGTCTTGCACCAGCTTCCGACAGTCTGAATGACAGCAAGGAAAAAAGCCGTCTGCCGGGCGTCACGTCACAGCCTCTGTCCGTCAGCAAGCATGCAGGCAACCGTTCGGATAAATCGTTTGGAACTGCAGCTCTGCCCGAAGATATCATCATCAGCGATGCCCGCACCCCGGACAGCGACAGCCTGATGGCCGCCGCCCGCGTCGTGATGGACAACTACCTCTCCAAGAACGATTTCCAGAACATCCTCGCACAGGCTTATCCTCCCACCCCCGAAATCCAGGACGCCTGCTACAACGATTTGATGACCTGTATCAACGAGTGCCACAGTGCCATCGGCAATGTCGATGTGAATGTGCTCAGCGATATGCTTCTCAAGGAAGCATGCGGTCTGGGCGCTGTTGACAGCCTGATCGATGACGTCGACGTGAGCTCGTTCATCGTCTATAATTTCGAGACGATTGTTGCCGAACGCAAAGGCCGCCGCGAAATATCCAATCTCCAGTTCACCAGCGCCGACACGCTGTATCTGGTCACCCAGCGGCTACTCAGCTTCCAGGGTATCAATACCCAGGCTCCGCCTCCTGTATCTGAAATCCGTTTCGGTGACGGAACACAGCTGCAGGTTCTGATGCCGCCGGTTTCGGTATCGTCATCCATGATCGTCGTCCGCAAGATCGCACACGAATTCAAGCCGCTGCAAACACTCGTCGATGAAGAAGTGCTTTCGGCAGAAATGGCTAAATTCCTGAGTCTGTGTGTGAAAGCTCGCCGCAATATCCTCATCGCCGGTGCACAGGGTTCGGGCAGAACCACGATTCTGAACGCACTGGGTGCAGAAATATCAGACGGTGAGCGCATCCTGACCGTCGAAAACACCGCCATGCTGATGATGCCGCAGATGTTCGTGATGAATCTGGAAGCCCAGAATGCCGCGTTCGGACAAGGTGGCGATCTCGCCTCCCTCATCCGTCAGTCATCCAAACTGCGCGCAGAACGCGTCATCGTCGATGCCATTCAGTCTGCAGGCGACGCTTCCGCATTCCTGTCAGCAATCTGTGCCGGCGCACAGGGATCCATCGCCACCTGCAATGCGCTCACATCTCAGGAAGGATTCGACAGCTTCAAACGCATGATTTCCAGTGATTCCGCCAATGCTGCACTTGCCGGAAACATCGATATCGTGATCACAGTGCGCGCATTCACAGATGCCCGTCGACGTATCGTCGATATTTCGGAAGTCGCCGAAGATGATAACGGCCTGGTTCTGAATCAGCTCTATGGCTGGCAGGCAAGCGGTATGGGCAACATGGCTCGCGGCAACGGTCAGTTCAAGGCAACCGGCAATGTTCCCAAATTCTACCGCGAACTGGAACGAGGTGGCATGCAGTCTGATCCGACGTTGTTCAACTAATCGTGGAGCGCTATGTATACACTCATCATAGAAGATCAAAACGGGCGTTCTGCCGCCGAGATCTCATTCGATCAGGGCAGCTACACCATCGGCCGCGTCGACGGCAACGATGTCGTGCTCCCTTCGAATTCGGTCTCCAGATCGCACGCCCGAATCTTCGTCTCAAATAACAAATGCTATATCGACGATCTTGGTAGCGCAAACGGCGTCCAGGTGGATGGCATTGCGATTAAGGATCGCACCGAAATCCAGCGCGGTTCCCGTATCCGAATCGGTGAATACACGCTGTTTTTGGAGTATAAGGATCAGTCCGAACTCAACTCCGGACAGGATATCCTTAAAACACAAATCGTCTCGGGTGAACAAAGCGGATATAAACTCGTGCGCGTCGGCGACAAATTTGGCGGTGAGGAATTTAATCTGTCCGAATCGTCCAATTCCATCGGTCGTACCGAAGAAAACTATATCATGCTCACCCACTCGTCGATCTCGAGAAACCACGCCAAAATTATCTTTAACGGCATGGTCTTTAAAGTGATCGATCTCAACTCTTCCAACGGCACTTTCGTCAATAACAAGAAGATTCCCGGCGGCGGTGAAGCCATCCTGCAAAATGGCGATTTGCTGCGTTTCGGTGATGTTTCGTTCGTTTTTGTCCCATCGTCACAAACCGTCGATCCCAGACAGTATGTGAAAAAAGGTACAGACACACGAAAACTCTTCATCATCATCTTCAGTCTCATCATCTTCATTCTGCTCGGTGTCGTCGCTTTCTCGATCTATCTGCTCAACAAACCTGCCCCCGCACCTCAGACGCCCACACAGCAAACCGCAGAAGAAACACCGCAGCAAATCGCGGCTAAGCTCAATGCACAGCTGGATGAGGCCGAAAAATACTACTTCGAACTCCACTTCAAACTCTCTCTCGATATCATTGAACCGCTCGTCGCAAAATATCCTGACAACAAGCGCATCAAGGATCTGAACGAAAAACTGAAGTTTGAAATCGGAAATCAGAAGTACTTTGATGAAGCCAAAATGCTCGACGATAACCGCAAATTCGAAGCGGCTATCGGCGATTATGAGCAAATCGATTCTGACAGCCTGCTGTACGAAAAAGCTCAGGAAGAAATTAAAAAGACCCGGCATAAACTGCACCTGGCCGTTTACAACGATGCCAGATCGCGATGCGATGAACAGGTCACGCCCAAATGCATCGAGGATTTCTGCGAAGCAATAAAGGAATTGGACGAATCAGACGGCACAAAGCTGCTTGAGGAGGCCAAGGCTTACCTGTTGCGACTGTCCAAAACCAAGATGAAATATGCAGCCACAGCCAAGAAATGCCTCACAGAACTTGAAGATGACTAGATTAAAAAAGCCGCACAGCGATGTGCGGCTTTTTTTAAGCTATGTTTAACCAGTGTGGATATCGCGTTTCCCCGATACGTGTGAGATACTGGCAAAGAGCGCCGAGCATCGAGCTGGCTAATGAGCACTCGTGGCTCATTGCTCATCGCTCGTGGCCGCAAAGCAGACAACCTTACTTTTTCATATCCACGATCGTTAAACTGAGCCTTTTTTATGGGCAATTAATCGTGTTCTTTGATGTATTTGCGGCAGAATTCAGCATTTTTGCTGAAGTTGTCGGTGATGGTTTTCAGAACCATTTCTTCAATCTTGCGACCGATCAGCGGAAGATTGACCGAGATGGTGCCTTCGGTTTTTCGTATGCATCCAGCGCCATCTGCAACGATATGGGTCGTTCCTTTGGCTTCAACCGTCGTGCCCTTCACCTCGGGCTGAATCAACCATGTATTGGCCAGTTTTGAATCCTGCCACTGACGTGTTTCAACATACGACAGGTGATCTCCCGTAAACTTTTTGGCTATTGCAGGGATCTCATCGGGACTCGTGAGACGGATTTTGAACAGCGTACCGTCCGCATTTTTTTCTTCCGACTGTTTGGATTTCTGCATTTTCAAAGCCTGCATCAATTCATCGTCGAATTTGTCGTTACTGAGCAAATCATACAATTTTTGTGGCGAACAATCGAAACGGTCTTCGATAGATATCTTGGTAGCCATTATCACTCCTTGGCAAAAAGAGAAGAAAATCGTTTGGAACCTGACCAAACGGTTGCAGTAGTATAAATGCAATCGGAGGTAAAAGTATACAATTCCTGCACATTGGTTGTGCGATTCCAATCTTACGGCCGCAGGCCGTCATGAAGAACTTAGATCCTTCCCGCCGACACGACGTCGGCGGGCGCGTCGATGTAACGACAGGACGTCGTTTCAGCGACGCAATAGGAATACATAGAAAATAAGCCAGGGGGCGGGGGGCAGAGCCCCCAGACGCGCGGGGGTTGTTAGGGGGCGTGCGCGGTGGCACGCCCCCTAACCGCGTGC
>CAMKRB010000152.1 GCA_946415045.1 uncultured Myxococcales bacterium | reverse complement strand
CCCGCGGACCAAAACGCAGCAGCCAAATCAGGCCAATCATCAGGAAAAGCCCCAGTGACAAGACCCTCATCCACATTTCAGGAGACATCTTTTCTTCCGAAATCCGCAGCAGCGATACTTCATGTAACGGCTCTGCACTTTCATTCATCCCGCCGTGTTCATGTTCGTGCACTTCGCCGTGTTCATGGTCGTGCATTTCGCCGTGTTCATGGTCGTGCATTTCGCCGTGTTCATGGTCGTGCATTTCGCCATATTCATGATGATGCGTCTGCGCCAGGATGGCAGGAGATTCCGGCAAATAATGATTCAACAGCCCCATGCATCCAAGCAACAGCGCGGCACACAGTGCAGCCGTGACGATATATCGTCTGTGCCATTTGGTATTGTCTTCAATTGCATCCCGGAAATCCTTTGGATGATAATCATACATCCAGACAGCGGCCGCACCCGTGAAAAATATAGCGATCTGCGCATTATCCAGATGATGAAATACAGCCACAAGCGCAAACATCAGCATCACAGCCCCGGGCATGCGCAAACCGCGTTTTTTGGCGAACAATGCGATCAGAGCGCTGCACGATACAATCAATGCGCCCCATGATACAAACAGGTGTGCAGATTCGATTCCCTCGGAAAGCGGCAAAACAAAAGAAGGTATGACCGAGGCCATCAGCGATACCATTATCAGGCACATCCAGCTGCTCTGAGTCCACAAAAGAAACGATTTATCCTGTGTACACATGCGGGGTTCGTGGCATTCCTGGCAAAGTCTGAATTTTGCAAAGGCAAATGCAGCCGCAGTCATCGCCACAGCTGCTGCAATCCACCATCCCAGTCCTGCAAATGGCCGGAAAACGCCAAACAGGCAAATCAATCCCAAAGCCGACACCAGGTGATGACAACCGTCAAAACCAGCTGGCGTGGGCTGCGGATCGAGAAATGACAACACTTTTGATGACACATTTGAAAACCATCCGCAATGACGACTGGCCAGAGAATACAGAACAGCAAGGATGCAGCATGCGATGCACCACATCGGCGCAAACTGCATCAGATAATCCAGCCATGTGTCAAGCACGGATTCGTGTTCATGCGCATGAACGGGTGCAACTTTTTCAATCACAACGAGTGCAGCGATTCCAAATAATGCGCCCAAACCATTGGCAAGCGGCATTTTGTGCCCCGTCTGAACATTGTGAAATATGATATGCAGCAGTGTTCCGGCGATCAGTCCCTGAAAAAGATACAGGAAAGTGAGGCCGGCATGCGGCAATGCAAAATGCCCAAGAACAAACCCGATGCAAGTCGTTGCCGAGAACAACACCGCCACGCCGAATGTTTTGGCAAATCCAATCATCGGCACCATGACGAGACCGATAAAGATGCCGATAGGCAGCCGATGAAACAATACGCCAAGCGCCAGCAGCTGTCCGTGCGCATTCAGCGCATCATTGCTGCCCGAAGTCATCGAAAGCCCAATGCCGTCCAGAATGGTATGAATGATAACTCCAAAAAAGGCGATCGCGAGCAATAGCGTATGATGACCGCCATGCGCCGGTGGTTCGTCGTGATGCGAATCTTCGCCGTGCTCATGATGATGGTGATGCTGCATGTGATGGAAGATGCCGGGAATGCCGAAACCAAGACAGACCGCGAAAAAGCCAGCGATGCCGGCATTTTCGATGCTGTGCGGGATGAGATGCAGCAGCGTCAGACCAGGAATGGCAATGAGCACAAATGCATCAAAAAACGACAGCAATGAGGATCGCCTTTTGATGACCGGATAGACGCCGACGCCGACGACAAGTGCTAAAATACTAAGTAAAAGCTGAATCATATCAACAATTCACAGGTTCTCCAACGAGTTGCAAAGATGTGCTGCATATTGGGAATCCACAACGGCGCGTATCGCACAGCGATAGCGCCGTCGGGGGGCGCGGCGTATCGCATCATGGGCGTGTTGAGACACGCTCATGCTGCGATAGCCGCGATGGGGGGCCGCTGCCCCCCGCTCCATCCATCATCAGCCGTTAATGAAGACCGACTGATCGTATCGAAGCATGACGAGACCGCGCGTCCAGTCTTCGTTGGCGGTGCAGGGTAAATCGAGGGTTTCTTCGAGATACCAGCGGGCGAAATGCGCACCGGCCGCCTCGGTGAGGGGATATCCGCCGCCAAATCGCGGGTTGATTTCCATGAGTTGGATTTGGCGTGTATCGGGGTCGAAGAACATTTGTATGCAGATTGTGCCGCATGCACCTGGCAGTTTTTCGGCAACATTTCGGACGAGTTCGACGATTTCGGGCGCGTCGATGGTTTTTCCTTTCGAGACCTCGCCATCGCGAACCTCGAGCCGGCGGCGCGGGACGACACACAGGCATTTTCCGGTGCGCGGCGAAACGTAGGCGTCGACGGTGACCTCGAAACCGTGGCCGAGGGATTCGATGACGTCGTCTTCGTGTCCGGGGGTATTCTGTCGGATTTCGAGTGCGCGGCGCGTTTCAATGCGAGAGGCCCCGATGGAGCGCGACCCGCCGGCCGGCTTTGCAAAGCAGGGATAGCGCCAGTCGGGATTGGCGAGTGCCTGCGCGATGGAGCACTGATCGAAAGTCGGAAAACCGTTTTGAACGAACCAGGCGTGGGTGTTGCGTTTGTCGGCAGCGATTTCTATCGTTTCGGGTGACGAAACCATGACATGGATGTTTTCGGCCTCGAACTGAGATTTAGCGCGGGCGAGGATGGGAAGTTCAGTATCGATGGTAGGGATGATCCAGCGAACGCCGTGTGTTTTGGCGATTCTGAGCATTTCCGGGATAAAGTTCGGCGCAGTGACGCGAGGTACGATTGCCTGTTTTTTTGCGAGTACAAATGCAGGCGCAAAGGGCTGCGCATCTGTTGCGACGACTTCGCCGCCAATGCCCAGCGAAATGAGCGTTTTGTCAAGTATTTGCAACAGTTCCACACGTCGTCCGGCGCATGAGAGCAAGATATTTCCTTCGATCATTGTTATCCTTTCGTCGCATTTCCCATAAATTCCGGCATGGTTGCGGAATTGTTGTGGGAGATGCCGGTTCTGTTCAGGACGGTTGAAATCGTTTTGAGCAGAATTTTCAAGTCAAGCAGGCACGAAGCGTGTTCGACATACCAGACGTCGAGCGCGAATTTTTCATTCCAATCCAAAGCATTTCTGCCGTTTACCTGAGCCCATCCGGTAATACCGGGTTTGGCCCACTGTCGGCGGATTTGAATGTTATCATACCTGTCAAGATAGGACATGAGCAGCGGACGCGGTCCGACCAGGCTCATATCGCCGCGCAAAACGTTGAGCAGCGTGGGTAATTCGTCGATCGAGAGTGCACGAATTTTTTTTCCAAAATCGGAAAGACGTTCACCATCGTGGGACGCATCGGTGTTCTCCGGGGCGTTGGCCATTGAGCGGAACTTGAGTAATTCAAAGGGTTTGCAGTCAAGTCCCGGTCGCATTTGACGAAACAGGATGGGATCACCGAGTTTTGATTTAACAGCGATCGCAGTGCCGAGCAAAACCGGCCAAATCACGGCGAGTCCGGCACCAGCTGCAGCGATGTCAAAACACCGCTTTGCGGCATGATAAGCAATCGTCGCCCATGAGTCTGGGAGTGCATTGGCAACCTGGTCAAAGCAATCGCGGTACTTTTCAAGATACGCACTGATATCGTTTGCATCTGCGACTGATTTATAATTTCTGTGCAACTGATCTCGCCAGGAATCGTCGAGGAGGCGTTCGAAAATGGCGATGAGTGCATCGACATCGCCCGGACGAATCAACAGATTATTGCCATCCTGAGCGGACTGGACCAGATGCGCCAAATCAGAATTGGCGGGAGCAATGGCCAGAGGGATGCAGTTTGCAGCGACAGCGCTGTAGGTTTTGCTGGGAATGCTTGTGGCCCATGCGCTTTCGGCGAGTGTCGAGATCGACACTTCCGTGCGACAGAGCAAATCCGCCCATTGATCATCGGGGAGCGGTCCGGTAAAGCGGATGTTATCGGGAAATACGTTGCTGAAAGATTTTCGCAGTCTGGCGTCGCCGGGACCGCTGGAAGCAAAGATAAATCCGACGTGATCGCGCTGTTCCGGAGACAGTCGTTCCAAAAATGCCGGGATGCCGCGCTCAAGCGTCTCAATATCGTGCAGGATCCCCATGTTGCCGACATACGAAATAATTGTTCGCCCATCCATCCATTCGGAAAGCGCCGGCGGGAGAGCCTTCGGGACATCCCGGAACTCCGCCTGGCTTGCGAGAGTCGGAATCACGTAGGTGACGGGATGAGAACCATAACGCTGTTCAGCCGAAGATCTGCTCACATCCCCAATATACATCATGGCGTCGGCATGTTTGATCATCCAGCGGTTGGCGATGGTCATGAATCTGGACAGCCACTTTTTCTCAATGCCGGCGGCTTCAAATGCATCGGGATAGATATCATACATGAGGGGAATGACGCCGCACCTGTGCAACGGCCGTGTGAGAACGAGCAAATGCGGCAGATAGAAAGGATTTGTCGTTACGAGCAGAATCGGGCGTTTGAGAGGGGAACCGGCGGTTTCAACAGCCGAAGCCTTGAGTGCACTAAAGAAAGCGTGCACCGGAAAACCGCCGAAACCAATCAGACGGGCAAGGATGCGACCGGCGGTGCCTTTTGAAAACAGAGAGCGCCAGGTTTCCGGTCTGAGTGTATTGACCAGATCGATGGGGAACGATTCTTTTTTGAATTCATTGACGATGCGCTGCATCGGGCCGCCGCCGACCGACGACATCAGCTTTACAATCGAAGAAAAATGCATTGGATCACCTCACTATTATGGCATTTGGGACGGCTGCATCAGACGGAACAGCCGCATGGACATACATAACGCAAATCCTGTCAATAATCACCCGCAAATACCATCGGGAATCGGCTGGCGCTTTTCGCCATTATTTGCGCGGCTGCGCGCCGCAGGCGGCAAGGGGCGTTGTTGCACTCATTGCATGAGCAACACAGTGGCGATTTGCGAACAGCTATTTTTTGTAATTTTCTGGCACAAAAAGTGCTAATACATGTAAATAGGTTCACATCATTTGATGAACCGAGCATGATTCACCATAAAGCGACAGAGGGAGACAAAAAATGAAAAAGTATCAGAAAATATTGAAGTGGATTGGCGGCATCGCACTGGTTCTTGGCTTTTTGGGAGCGACCGAAGCGATGGCGCAGCCAGCGCCCGCACCGATTCATCATGGGAATTCCTGGCTGGTAAAACCCCTGAAAAAGAGTTCGATGATAAAGGCAATCCCCAAAGATAAGGTCAAGGCACATCACATGAAAGCCGGCAGGCCATATCCGGAAGCGCAGATTGAACACCCGATACCGCCGCATCCTCCTTTACCTCCCAAGAAAGCCGATCATCAATTTGACAAAAAACAGAAGCAACATCACGGAAAACCGATGATACACGATGAAAAAGGCCCCAAAGATGCGCAGCATAAGGGACATCCGGGTAAGCGTCCCGATCAAAGAATTATGAATCCTGGTTCAAAAATGCACAAAAGATAGAATTTAATAGAATCCCCCAAACGATGGTATGGGGGATTTTTTTAGCTATGTGCTCAAATCGTGTTGATCGTATCAGTTCGTTGGTCAGTCTGGATCCTTTGCTGCAGCCATCCAGAATGCAGGTTCAACGAGAGTCACGATAAAAAGGGTGGCGATACCCCCAAGAATTGCCCATGCCCATGCATTGGCAAAAAAGGTTGCAATCAAAACGATACACAGTAATCGCAGCAAAGGAATGCACAGTCGAATGGCAAGTGCGCGAAATGGATGCACGGCCACTTGTTTTACAGCGGCAGAAACCGCAGCGATCCATCCGTTGCCGGAGATCATGAGCTGAGCCATTGAAGCCGGATAGATCACAGAAATCACCACAAGCAGCACACAGCTGAGCGCAAAGATGATGATGGCCAGAGCAGACGCATTGAGCAAAATCGCAATCATGCTGATGATTCCGGCGGCGCTGCATGCATAAACGGCCAAATCTTTTAAGAGATTGAGCGCCATCACAGCGGGCAAATCACGAATCCATTCCCCGCGATTTGTCGCATTGGGGCTGGCGGATTCGATATGACGCCACCACATAAGCTGACAAGCATTCCGAAAAACAAAAAAGCAACCGCAAACCAGGCCGTAAAACAGCGCCAGATACCATGCATCGACGCGATGAATGCCGCCATTCATAGCCAGTTCGGGAGTGAAAGTGAGCACCAGGGGAATGGTGAGCAAAAGCATGCCGAGCTCAAAGCACAGAGCCCCAAAGCCATACCAAATGGGATAGAATGCGGATCTCCATCCTCTGGCGGCGAATTCAGTTCCCCGAATGCAGAGGTTGTCACAAGAAGAGCACGTCATACTTTATCTTTTTTCTCATCACTGTCGTCCCCCGAATTGAAATATTTCATGTATTTTGCTTCGGCTTCGGGGGTGAGCACCATGATGATATCGATATTGTCGGGCAAAGGTTCGAACGGTGATGGGTTGATTTTGGTTTGCCCATCCTGAATGAGCGCGATAACAGAGCAACCTGTGAGTGCGCGGAACTGCAGGTTGACCAGCGATTTTCCGACCATTTTGGGAGGAATTTTCACACGGATGGCGGAAAGGCCTTCGACCATGGTGTACAAGTGGCCGCGCTTGAGGTGATTGAAAAGCTTCATCGAAGCCATGGTTGAGGAGGAGAGAACGAAATCGGCGCCTGCTCTGTGCAGCATGGATACGTTATTCTCGAGATTTGCACGGGCCAGAATTTGAACGCCGGGGCGCAGTTTTCGGAAGTACAGAGTGAGGAAGATATTGATATCATCGTCGTGTGTCGTGATGAGGACGGCAGAAGCCTCAAAAAACAGCGTGGATTTGAGGAAATTGAGATCAGCGGCATCCCCCAGAACAATATTCTGCGCGAAATCGGCGGCATTACTGGCTTTGGGTTCTTCTTTATCGATGATGGTAAACGGCGTGCCATATTCCCGCAGATAACGGGCAGCAGCCAACCCGACATTACCGGCGCCCAGAATGACGACGCCATTGCCATCTTCAAATTCTGCAGAGAACTGTTCGTTGTATGCGGACAGCTGCGCTTCGCTTCCGGCCATCACGAGAATCGAGTGTTCTGTGATTTTTGTATTTGCGCCGGCGAGTTCAAATTTTCCGCGTTCCCATACGCCGATGACGGTGACGTTGAGTTTGCGTCCCAAATCGGCTTCTTTAATCGTTTTTCCAACCAAATCCGTCCCAGACACGCGGGCTTCGACGATGCGCAGTTCGTTGATCTGCCCCATGACGTGTGCGGCAACGCCATCATTTGAAGTCGAACGGGCCAGGGATTTGCCCATCAGATCGCTGATATCCAGCACCTGATTACTACCGGCCAGTTCGAGGATGTCGATGGAATCGACGTGATTGGCGAACGACACGATGGGCACCACCTCGCTGACCTGACGAACGGTAAAAACGATATTCGTATTGATTGGGTCGGATTCGGAAGTGACCGACACGAGGGCCGCATGATCAGCGCGCGCATTTCGGTAGGTTTCGGGCTGACGGAGATCACCGACGAGCACATTGATTCCGCGATCGCTGAGCGCATAGGCATCGGCGACATCTTCAACGATGACGGCATAGGGAATTTTATGCTGATTCAGTCTGGAGATAAAGGCATCTGCAACGGAATCGTAGTGTGTGATAAGCACATGTCCCTTCATGGTTTCGGGCAAAACCCTGGGAGCGCTGGCTTCTTTCTGAGCGTTAAGCAAGGGATTATAAATGAATTCGATGATCACCGTCGGCAGTACGACCATCATCACGACGAGGCCGGAGATATTGACAATCATCGTGAAGATTTTGCCAAGATCGGATTCGAATGTGATATCGCCAAATCCCTGCGTCGACATCACGACGAGCGTCCAGTAAACGCCGGAAGTAAATGAGTAACTGCGACCCTCATAGGCCATGAAGACCTGGAAAAGGATCGAATACAGAACAAATAAGATTAAAAGGATGAGCAAAAACCAGGACAGAAACTTTCGGTTCGATCCCGGGAATCGCTTTCTAAGCGCAACGATGAGCGCAACAGAACCAGCCTGCATAGGTGCAAATAATTCCTGCTAATATCCTACGGATTCACAATTAA